>CAZTBY010000010.1:0-21196 GCA_964612395.1 uncultured Clostridium sp.
TTTCTTTTCTAATTGCTATTAAATGATTTTCGTCTAATACTTCTTCCATAAACGTCCACTCCTTCTAATTTTTCCTAAATATTATATACTAAAAATTGATATTTGTAAATAGGTTGACAAAAAGAAAAGAGTTCGCTTTAAAAAAACTTTTAAATTTTTCCATTTTTTCTTTACAAATTTGCTTCTTTAATATACAATATACTAGTGATGAATTATGCTTGAATTTATATCAAATAATGAAAATGAAACTAAGGCTATTGGGTTTAATTTAGCCTCTAAATTGAATAAAAAAGATATTGTAATTTTAACTGGTGATTTAGGTAGTGGAAAGACTAAATTTACAGAGGGCTTTTTAAGCTATTTTGGCTTAGAAGATGAGATTTCTAGCCCTACTTTTACCATTGTTAATGAATATTCTAAAAATGATGTTAATATTTACCATTTTGATGTTTATAGATTAGAAGATTTAGATGAATTCTATTCAATTGGTGGAACTGATTATTTCGATAATGGTATTTGTTTAATTGAATGGGGAGAGCTAATTGAGCCTATTTTAAGTAAATATATAAAAATAAACATTTCAAAAGATAGCGAAAATGAAAATATTAGAAATATAACTATAGAAAAAATATATAAGGAAGGAAAAACTTATGAAAATTTTAGCAGTTTCAACATCAAGTAGTAATGCTTCTGTTTGCCTACTTGAAGATGATAAATTAATTAAAGAATTAGATATTTGCGATACTAAAACTCATTCTGAAAAACTTATACCTCTTATTCAAGAATTATTTGAAAAAACTAGTATTTCACTTTCAGATGTTGGTTTAATTGCGTGCGACATTGGACCTGGTTCTTTTACAGGTATTAGAATTGGTGTTACAACAGTTAAAGCTTTAGCAGAAGTAAAAAAACTTCCAGTTGTTGGTGTTTCCTCTTTAGAAGGCTTAGCTTATAATGTAGAAGGTTTTGATTACATTTGCCCTATTTTAGATGCAAGAAATAATCAAGTATACTCTGCTATTTTTGATAAGAATTACAACTTAGTTTCTGAATACTTTGCAGATGATATTAATAATTTAATTGAAACATTTAAAAAATATCAAAATCTTGTTTATGTTGGCGATGGTGCAATACTTTTAAATATTTCAAACAAATTTGATAATACTATTTATAGCAAAAGCATTGGACTTGCAGCTTATAAAAAATTCAAGCAAGGAATTTATACTGATAGTGATAATCTGGCTGTTATGTATTTACGTCCTTCTCAAGCAGAAAGGAACAAAAACAAATAAATATGGAAATATCATATATGAATTTAGATGATTTTCAAGAAATTGAACCAATTTACAATTTAGAATTTGATAATTTTTGGAAACCACAAAATTTAAAATCTGAACTTCAAAATGTAAGTTCAAAATACATTGTTGCAAAAGAAAATGGTAAAATCGTTGGTTTTGCAGGAATATGGTATTCTGTTGATGATGCACATATTACAAATATTGTGGTTCGAAAAAACTATAGAAATAAAGGTATCGGAAGCCTTTTACTTGAAAAACTTATAGAACTTGCAAAAACAAAAACCTCTCTTACACTAGAGGTTAATACAAAAAATGAAATCGCACAAAATCTATATTTAAAATATGGCTTTAAAAATTTAGGAATAAGAAAAAAATATTATGATGGCATAGAAGATGCATATATTATGACATTATATTTTTAATAGATTAAATTTAAAGGAGATATACCAATGAAAAGAAATGAATTAACTTATAAGGATTTGAAAAAAATATGTAATCCTGACGTATTTGAATTTGAAACTACAGAAGAACTTGACAATGTTGGACTAGTTTATGGTCAAGAAAGAGCTGTTGCAGCTTTGCAATTTGGCTTAAGTATTAATTCTAAAGGCTATAACCTATATGTTGAAGGACCTGCTGGTGTAGGTAAAACAATGTATACAAAAGAATATGTTTCTGAATTAGCCTCAAAACAAAAAACACCTGATGATTGGTGTTATATCTATAATTTTGATAACCCAAATGAACCAATCGCTGTATCACTTCCTGCTGGCGAAGGAAAAGTATTCGCACAAAATATGGATGCTCTTATTGAAGATGTAAAAAAATACTTAAAAAGAACATTTAATAATGAAGATTTTGAAAAAGAAAAAAAATTAATAAAACAAAAATACGAAGAAAAACGTGAAAGATTGCTTGATAACCTAAATAAAGAAACATTAAAAAACAATTTTCAAGTAAAAGCTGCACCAAATGGAATATACATGCTTCCTGTTTTTGAAGGAAAAACTCTTGATGAAACTGAGTTTGATAAATTAGATGATTCAATAAAAAGCAAATACGAAGAAAATTCCCCTATTGTTCAGGAACAAATTATGCAAGTTATTGGTCAATTAAAACTAATTGAAAAAGAATCTGAGAAAAAAATTGATGAGTGGCAATCTAATATTGCTCTGCTTACTATAAATGCTTATATCAATCCAATTAGAGCAAATTACAAAAAGAATACTAAAATAACAACATTTTTAGATAATGTAAAAAAAGATATATTAAAAAATATAGCACACTTCATAGCTGAAGAAATTGTAACATTCCCTACTCCACAAGCCCCAAAACCTGAAATGGTTAAACCTTGGCTAAATTATAGAGTTAATCTATTTGTAGACAACAGCAATACTCAAGGAAGCCCAGTAATTATGGACTCAAATTATTCTTATCAAAATATATTTGGAAAGCTTGAATATGAAAATCAATATGGAATGCTTCGAACTGACTACACGATGCTTAAATCTGGAACTCTTCATAAAGCTAATGGTGGTTACTTAATTTTGCAAGCACAAGATTTGCTTACAAGTCAGCCTTGCTATGATGCTTTAAAAAAAGCATTATCTATAAAAGAAGCAACTATAGATAATAATATGGAACAGCATTCTAGTTTAGTAATGATTTCACTAAAACCTGAACCTATTCCACTTAACTTAAAGGTAATTTTAATAGGTGATGCAAATATTTACCATACACTTTTATCTTTAGATCCAGACTTTAGAAAACTATTTAAAATAAAGGTTGAATTTGAAGAATCTGCTCCAAGAACTGATGATACAATGCTTAAACTTGCTAAATTTGTTCACAGTTATTGCGAAAAAGAAGGTTGCCTACCATTAGATAAAAACGCAATGGCTAAAGTTGTAGAATTTGCTTCTAGATTATCTGATGATAAGGAAAAACTCTCTACACATTTTAATGAAATTGGAGAAATTGTCTCAGAAGCTTCAACTTGGTCAAAACTTTCAAGAAAGAAAATAGTTACTGTAGATTATGTTCAAAAAGCTTTAGATAAACGTGTTGAAAGAGTAAAAAAATATGACCAAAAATACACTGAACTTATTGAAGAAAACTCTCTTCTTATTGATACAGAAGGACATAAAATTGGTGAAATTAATGGCTTAACTGTTTTAACAATAGGCGACTATTCTTTTGGAAAGCCTACGAAAATAACTGCAAACACATTTATGGGAAAGGCTGGTGTTATAAATATTGAAAGAGAAACTGATATGTCTGGTACTTCTCATTCAAAAGGCATATTAATACTTAGAGGATACTTTGGAGAAAAATTTGCTCAGGACTTTCCTCTATCTCTTACAGCAAGTTTATGTTTTGAACAATTATATAATGGTGTTGATGGTGATAGTGCTTCAAGCACAGAATGTTATGCAATTCTATCAAGTCTTTCAGGAATGCCCATAAATCAAGCCATTGCAGTAACAGGTTCTGTTAATCAAAAAGGAATAATTCAACCAATAGGTGGAGTTAATGAAAAAATTGAAGGTTTCTACGCAATATGTAAAAAACGTGGTTTAACTGGTGAACAAGGTGTTATAATTCCCATTCAAAATGTACGTAATTTGCATTTATCTGATAATGTTATAGAAAGTGTAAAACAAGGGAAATTCCATATTTATGCTGTCTCTACTATTGATGAAGGAATTGAAATACTAACAGGTGTACCTGCTGGAAAGCAAACAAAATCTGGCACCTACCCTGCCGGAACTATAAATTACTTGGTTTATGAAAAGTTAAAAAAATATTATGAAAATAGCAAAGAAGTAAAATAAAAAAATAGGCCTTGAAAGATCTTGGCCTGTATTTTTTTACCTCCTTGCCCTCCCATCTAGTGTGTCTAAGTTGTCTAAGGCTTTCCCTGTTCCTAATGCAACACAAGATACTGCATCTTCTGCAATCATTACATTTATACCAGTTTCTTCTTGTAGTAGTTTGTCTAGTCCATCTACTAAGCAACCCCCTCCTGTCATATAAATTCCCCTATCTATTATATCTGCTGCAAGTTCTGGTGGTGTTCTTTCTAAAACAGAATGCACAGCCTCAACTATTGCCATTGCTGGCTCTGAAAGTGCTTCCATCATTTCACTTGAATATATTTCAGCCATTTTTGGAAGTCCTGTCATTAAATCTCTTCCTTTAACTTCCATTTTCATATCTTGAATTTTTGGGTATACACATCCGGATGTTTACTTTTAAATCTTCTGCAGTTCTTTCCCCTATCATCATGTTATGTTTTCTTTTTATATATTTTACAATTGCTTCATCGAACTTATCTCCTGCAACTTTAATTGAAGTGCTTACAACTGAACCACCTAGTGATATTACTGCAATATCAGCTGTTCCTCCTCCAATATCTACTACCATGTTACCACAGGCTTTTGATATATCTATTCCTGCACCTATTGCTGCTGCTATGGGTTCTTCAATTAAATATACCCTTCTTGCACCTGCTGTTGTTGCTGCATCTATTACAGCCTTTTTCTCTACTTCTGTAACTTGTGAAGGTATACATATCATAATTCTTGGTGAAAAAATTGATTTCCCACATGCTCGTGTAATAAAGTGCTTAAGCATTTTTTCAGTAACTGTATAATTTGAAATTACACCATCTTTTAAAGGTCTTGTTGCAACTATGTTTCCTGGTGTTCTACCAAGCATTCTTCTTGCCTCTGCTCCTACTGCTAAAACATCTCCTGTCTGGCTATTTACTGCTACTACTGATGGTTCTCTTAATACAATTCCTTTTCCTTTTACATATGCAATTACTGTTGCTGTTCCTAAATCAATTCCTATATCTTGTCCAAATCCAAACATTACTATCTACCCTTTCGCCTTTTATTACGAATATGTTACAATAATTATATTACACTTTTGTAAAAATTTCAATAATTATTTGCAAAATCTATGATTTCCTATTACAACAGTTACAGGTCTTGACCATATCCACCCATTTGTTGCAGTATTTGGGTTAAAATAGTAAATTGCTCCATAAGTTGGGTCCCAACCATTTAAGGCATCTTGTGCTGCAGATATGGCTGTTTGATTAGGAGTTAAATTAATTTGACCATCTGCTACAACCGAAAAAGCCCCTCTTTCATAAATTACTCCTGCTACTGTATTTGGAAAAGATGCGTTCTTAACTCTATTTAGCACAACTGAAGCAACAGCAACTTGCCCAGAATAAGGTTCGCCTCTTGCTTCTGAATACACTAAATGTGCAAGTAAATTCAAATCTGAATTTGAAGCAGTCCCTCCAGTGCTGTTAGAACTTGTAATTCCCATTGCTGCAAGAGTTTTAGGTCCAGCAATTCCATCAACACTTAATCCATTTTTGGACTGAAACCACTTTACAGCAGATAAGGTTTGAGAGCCATAAATTCCATCAACAGAACCAGAATAATATCCCCATCTTTTAAGCTTAGTCTGAATCTGCCTAACCTCATCTCCTTTAGAACCATACTTGGATATGGCTTCTACGTTATTTGTATCTTCTCTTAAATATATATTGTATATAACAAAAGAAGATATTGCTAAAATTAACAAAACAATTGGAATAATCTTTCTTTTAAACATAAAATTTACCACCTTTTGATATTATTAACATAAAAGGCAGTAAATATACGTTTTTTAAAAATTAAGGCTATAGAGTTACTACAACCTTAATTCCGGGTTTAAGTTATATTTTTTAGGATTTTAATTCATCTAACGTTTTAAATTCATAACCCTGCTTTTGAATTTCTTTAATAACTTCATCTAATATATTTGCATTATCTTTTGAATTTGCATGTAACAGCATTACTGCACCATTGTGTGTGTTTGATAAAATTTTTGTTTTTGCATATTCTTCTCTACCTTGCTTGTTTTCGTCCCAATCATCATATGCAAAGCTCCACATAACTGTTGTATAGCCAAGAGATTTTGTAAGTTCTAGTGTTCTTTGGCTAAATTCTCCCTTTGGTGGTCTTAGGTATTTCATTTCATAATTGAATTTTTCAAATACTGCCATATGTAGTTTTGTTATTTCTTCTTTTAATTTATCATTTGTTAAATCTGGCATGCTTGGATGGTTTACTGTATGATTTCCAATAATATGCCCTTCGTCTATCATTCTTTTTACTAAGTCGCTTTGAGTGTTTAAATAGTGCCCTGTTATGAAGAATGCTGCTTTTACATTGTTTTCTTTTAAGACATCTAAAATTTGTGGTGTATATCCGGGCTTCATAGCCTTCATCAAATGTTAAATAAACATATTTTTCATTGTTATTTCCTATTGCTATATCTTCATTTTCATCTATAAGTTTCTTGTTTGTTGCACCTAAATCTGGTTGTTCATGATTACCATTTCTCCTTATCCCCCAGCCTATCTTTTTGTTACTAAGTACTGTGCCATTACTTGTTTGAATAATTTTTCCTTCATTTGTTTTATTTGCTAAAAATAAAATTAGTATTAATAAAATTATAATTCCACTTAAAATAAGTAAATGTTTCTTTTTCATATTCACGCTCCTTAATTTTTTATTATAATTATAAATATGAACTATTTTTTAAAATTATACATATTCGCTTTTTTAAGTTGTCTTTATAGCTATATTTTGTCTAATAATGTCGTTTTTTGTCTTGTTTTGATATTCTTGTTTTCTTTTGAAATACAGTGTTTCACGTATTTTTGTTTATATTAACTTATAGATTTCATTTTATGAAAAATTGGCATTTTTTTGTTGACATTTTGGAATTGATGGAGTATATTATACTTGGTAATTGAATTTTTAGTGTTTATCCTAGAATATTTAAAAATTGTATTTTAAATTGTTAATAAGGAGTTTTCATATGATAAGTTTTGTATTGTGTGATGATAATCTTCAAATTTTAAATAGGCTAGCAAAATCATTAGAAGGAATTTTTTTTAGAAATGATATATCTGCTGAAATATCATTTCAATCAGCAGTTGCTAATGATGTTTTAAATTATGTAAGCACGAATAAAGTTGATGTTTTAATTCTTGATATAAATTTAAAAGCTTCAATAACTGGTTTTGATATTGCAAATACTGTCCGAAAAAAGAATAAAGATGTTTATATTATTTTTTTAACTGGTCATTTAGAATATGCTCTAGTGGCTTATAAATATAAAACATTTGATTATCTTTCTAAGCCAGTTTGTGATGAACGTTTAGAAGAAACTATCCTTCGTTTAGTTGAAGATAGAAAAAATATTGGAAAAAAATTTGTTAAAATTGATCGTAATACTATTATTAATGAAGATGATATTAATTATATAAAAAAAGATGGTATGAAGCTTATTTTCTGTACTGCAAACAGGAACTATGAAATATATGGTTCTTTTTCAAAAATTGAAAATTGCCTACCAGACAATTTTGTCAGGTGTCATAAAAGTTATATTATAAATGTTAATAACATTGCCAACTTAACAGCTAACGAAAATACAATTTTTTTTGGCCATAATGTAACCTGTTTTATAGGTGCAAAATATAAAAATAAACTTTTGGAGGTTTTTAAATATGGAACTTTTGCAAACAATTTGGAATGCGTTAACAAATGAAAATGAAATACTAATGAATATTATAAGTATACCTTGTATTATATTAGAGGCTTACTTGTATATGTTAATTTTTACCACTGTTTTAAACTTTAACTCTTCTAAAAAACAACAAATACTTTTTGTTACTATACTTTCAGCTGTTTCTTTATTTAATATATTTTTAGGAATAATGCCTTTAAATAACTTAATAAATGCTATTGCTTTGCCTTTATTAGTTTTTCTAATATTTAAAACTAAAATCTTAAAGGCCATTTTATCTGAAATTACTGTATATGTTTTAGTAATAGTTATCTCTGTTCTTGCTGTTTCACTTTATTCTGGAATATTAAATATAACTGTTGGAGTATGCTCTATAATACCAATTCATAGAATATGTGTATCTATATTATTGTATTTAGGTTTATATTTAATATATAAACTTTGTAAAAAACACAATATAAATATTTCTTTATTTGAAAATTTAAACCATACAAATACTACCTATTTAATACTAAACTTTATAATTGGTTCAATTGGTATTGGTTTTGAATATTATTTGTTATTTAATTATATTGATTACATACCTAATTTTCTAGTATTCTTAAGCTTATTTTTTATGTCATTTTATTTTGCTTTAAGCATTTATAGTTTGCTTAGAACAAATAAACTAGAAAGAACTGCACAAGAACTAGAAGAAGAAAAAATGTATAACAAAACATTAAACACATTACATGATAATATTAGAGGTTTCAAACATGATTTTAATAATATTGTTCAAGCAATAGGTGGTTATCTTTCAACAAATAATATTGATGGTTTAAAATCATATTATAAAGATTTATTAGAAGAATGCCAAATTAATAATAATTTAGCTGTGCTTAACCCTGAACTTGTTAATAACCCAGCCATATACAGTCTGCTTGCTGATAAACTTGGTAAAGCTGAAAAAGATCACATTAAACTTAACTATGAAGTAATGACCGATTTAAGTAAACTAAATATAAAAACTTATGAGCTTACTAGAATTTTAGGTATTCTTTTTGATAATGCTTTGGAAGCTGCCTCTAAGTGTGATAAGAAAATTGTAAACATAACATTTAGAGCCGATAAATCTCGCAGTAATAAAACCTTAATTATTATACAAAATACATATACAAATAAAGATGTTAATATTGATAGAATTTTCGAAAAAGGTTATACTTCTAAAACCGATTGTGAAAATCATCAAAGCCATGGTTTAGGTTTGTGGGAAGTTAGAAAATACTTAAGTAAAAATACAAACTTAGATTTATACACCACTAAAAACGATATGTTCTTTTCCCAACAGTTTGAAATTTATAATTAAAATATAGCCTAGATTTCTATCTCTAGGCCATATTTATTCAAATTAATCTTTTTTTATTAAAGATGCTGGCATTTTAGGTTGGTGCCAAGAAACTAATATGAAAGATGCTGTGTTTGTGCTTCTTGCATATTTTTCTGCAATTTTAGCTAATAATTTTAACATTGATATCCCCCCTTTATTCTTAATTTATCTATGTCTTACATTAAAAAGCTAAGTCAGTTTTGTTTTTCATATATTCTTCATATCCATATTTGTTTTTTGCAAGTTTATACATTGGCCTTGTTATAGAAATTGTTTGAAATAACGTTTCAAACAGAAATATATTTGATAATGTAGTGTTTTTTATAAGTATTGATAATACAAGCATTTCTGTCATAATTATATATGAAAAACTCTTTTTTAGTTTTCTTTCCTTTTTCCTTAATATTGGAACATCTTCTGTATCTGCTGGTGCATATAGGCTAATCATAATTATTGAAAAAATCCAAGTTACAATTGTTATAGCATACTGTATTGTTTTTTCTAAAACTATATATTTGCTAAGCAATGCTGTGCCTATATAAAATATTGATGTTGCAATTACACATTTTACATGTGTTTTAAAATGAACTCCTCCTACAACTATTCTATATGGCATTATAATTATCATAGTAAGAATTGTTAAATCTAATACCTTTAGTAACCATGCTATTCCTAATATTATTAAGGTCTTTGGAATTTCTCCATAAGCAAGTTGCAAACCATAATTTATTACCTCTGCTCTTTCATCATTAATATCTGGCATTTCTTTTCTAATTCTTGAAGTCAATTTATTACAAATTGTTTCTATCATTTAACCACCTCTTAACTTGCTTCTGTTTCTATGATGTTATTTTATACTAAATTTTTAAAAAAAGCTTAAAATCTATATGAAATGCAAAAAATCCTATATGAAAACTTTTAAAAAAACTTTCATATAGGATTTTGACCTTTTCATAAATTTACATAATGTTATTTTTCCCATCTACCATAAATTCCACAAGGTAAAACTAAATTTGAATTGCTCATTGGTAAACCAATCTCTCCTGCTGATATTTTGCCTTTATATTTCTTCATATTAAGCTTTAGAATATTACTTAAAACCTCTCCAGATATACCTGTTGTGTATGAATTTATTAGAAAAAATAATGGTTCTTTGCTTAGTACTTTTGTGCATAATTCAACTAAGTCTGAGATGTTACTTTCAAATTGCCATACTTCGCCTGATGTTCCTCTACCATAAGATGGTGGATCCATTATAATTGCATCATAAGTGTTGCCCCTTCTTATTTCTCTTTGAACAAATTTTATAACATCATCTACAATATAGCGAATTTGTTTTTCTTTCAATCCAGACGAATTTACATTTTCTTTCGCCCATGAAACCATCCCTTTTGAGCTATCTACATGGCATACAGCTGCACCTGCTGAAAGGCATGCTACTGTTGCTCCACCTGTATACGCAAATAAGTTTAAAACCTTTACTTGTCGTTTAGCAGATTTTATTTTATCAATCATCCACTCCCAATTAACAGCTTGTTCTGGGAATAACCCTGTGTGTTTAAACCCCATTGGTTTTATATTAAATACCAAATTTTTGTATTTAACTTGCCAAACTGAAGGTAATTTTGTTTTATAACTCCAGGCACCTCCACCTGTTTTACTTCTTGTATATGTAGCATTTGCTTTTTTCCATTCATCTTGAAAACTTTGATTTTTCCAAATTATTTGTGGGTCTGGTCTAATTAATATATAACTTCCCCAACGTTCTAATTTTTCTCCATTTGCCATATCTAATATTTCGTAATCTTTCCAATTTGTTGCTATATTCAATTATAATCTCTCCCTTATAATTTATTTAGTAGATTAAAAAATTTATATATTAGTATTGTATTTATTGTTGTACAAATTCCAAATAAAATTAAACCTACCATTATTATTTTATTTGTAAAAGTTAATTTATTTTTTTCTTCTTTCTCCTCGAACTTATCATTCCAAAAATTTGTATCTGCAATATCTATCATATTTGTACCTCCTTGTCTCATATTAAAAATATATTCTTAATACAGTACAAATATGATAATTTTCAATCCAAAAATTCTTTGATATTTCTTGCTAAATCAGCATTTATTCCTTTTATTTTTGCTATTTCTTCTATGCTCGCCTTTTTTATTCGTTGAATGCTTCCAAACGCTCTTAACAGCTCCTTTTTTCTCTTTTCTCCAATTCCTGGAATATTATCTAATTCAGATTTTGTTGCTTCTTTTTCTCTTAATTTTCTGTTATATTCTACTGCAACATTATGCACCTCATCTTGCATTCTTGTTACAAAATTCATCTGTTCTTCCGTTAAAGTTATAACATGCCTTTCTTCGTTTATTAAATTTTTAGTTGAATGTTTATCATCCTTTACCATGCCAAAAACTGGAATTTGCAAGTTATACCTTGCTATAGCTCTTTTAATTGCCCTTATTTGAGTTATTCCACCATCTGCAAAAATTACATTTGGTAATTCTCCAAAACCACCTTTTGGGTTTTCAATAGAATGTTTTAATCTTCTTGTTACAACCTCTTCCATGCATCTTGGGTCATCTTGTGTAAACACTGTTTTAATTTTAAATCTTTTACTTAAATTCCTTTTTATCATGCCATCTATTGCTACACACATGCCTGCTACCATGAAGTCTCCTGCTAAGTTTGAAATATCAAAACATTCAATTTTTCTTGGTAATTTTTCTAAATTTAATGCTTGTTTTAACCCTAAAACCAAGTCGTGTTTTTCCTTTGTTTTGTTTTCTAGAGTTATTTTTGCATTGTTAACTGCCATCTCTACAAATCTCAATTTTTCGCCTTTTTGTGGTGTCTTAAATTCAACCTTTTTACCTGATTTTTCCGTTAATATTTTTTCTATAATTTTTTTATCTTCAAAATCCTCTTGCATCATTATTTTACTTGGAAGTTCTTTTTTTTGAAGATAATATTGTTTTACAAAATCCGAAAGAATATTGCTAATATTCTCATCAGCCATATTACCTAAGAAGTAATGTTCTCTCCCTATCATTTTGCTATTTCTTACAAAGAAAATTTCTATTACACAATCAATTTCATTTTTGAATATGCCAATTACATCTATTGATTTTTCATTAATGTTTGAAACCTTTTGTTCCTGTGAGAAATGCTCAATTGCTGAAATTCTATCTCTTAGTTTTGCAGCTGTTTCATAGTCTTGCTTTTCAGCTGCCTTTTTCATTTCATCTTCCAAATTTTTTATAGTACTTTCTGTTTTTCCTTCTAATAGCATTATAATTTGATCTATTTGTTTTCTATATTCCTCTTTCGAAACATAATTAACACATGGTGCTAAGCATCTTTTTATATGGTAATTCAAGCATGCTCTTTTATTAGATTTAAACACTTTACATTGGCGTATTTGGAACCTTTCTTTTATGAATTTAATCATTTCCTTTGCAGCATATGGATTTGCATATGGTCCAAAATACTTTGCACCGTCATTTTTTATGATTCTTGTGTAAAACACATTTGGGTAATCTGATTTGACATCTATTTTTATATATGGATAAGCTTTATCATCCTTTAAAAGTACATTAAACTTTGGCATGTTCTTTTTTATAAGGTTACATTCAAGTATTAATGCCTCTGCCTCGTTATCTACTACAATATATTCAAAATGATCTATTAATGAGACCATTTTTTGTATTCTTGTTGTTTTATTTGTTTTTCTAAAATACTGGGACACTCTATTTTTAAGTGACACTGCTTTACCTACATAAATAATAGTATCGTTTTTGTCTCTCATAATATAAACTCCCGGTTTTGGTGGGAGTTTTTTAATTTCTGCTTCTATATTAAACATTTTCAAAATATCCTATATATGGAAGATTTCTGTATTTTTCATTAACATCTAATCCATACCCTAGAACAAATACGTCTGGAATATCAAAGCCAACATAATCAGCTTTCATATCACAAACTCTTCTCTCTTTCTTATCTAATAATGAACATATTTTTACACTTTTTGGTCCTTTACTCTTTAGGTATTCTGTTAAATAAGATAAAGTTCTACCTGTATCTATAATATCTTCTATAATAATTACATCCTTATCTTTTATATCTCCTTGTAGCTCAACCTTCATTTCAATAACACCTGTGCTATTTTGTCCATGATAACTTGAAACCCTAATAAATTCAAAGTTAACATCACTTTTCATTCTCTTTGATAATTCAACTGTGAAGAAAATTGAACCTTTTAGAATGCAAATAAAAGTAACTTCTTGTCCATTATAATCTTTGTAAATTTGGTCAGCTAATTCTTGAGCTCTTTTATTTAATTCTTCTTCACTAATTAAAACTTTTAAATTAGATAAATCTTCCATTTTTTACTACCCCTTTATTCTTTGAAAATTAAACTTCAATTTTATTATACTCTTTTTTCATTAATTTGACAAGTTTTTTAGGACATTTTCAAAAATTATTGACAGTTTTTTAGGGTATTTTATATAGTTTTTTATTTAAGATTTAACGGCGTTATAATTCTACATAAAGAATTGGTCTAAAAGATAAAACGTCAACCGTAGAACTAACAAGAGAGCTCGAACGGCCCGCTGCGGCAGTAGATAAATTCTCGTCAGTATCATTACCGAATCCCCTAATAACTCTATAATTTGTTAGTTTAGAAACAGCTTCCGTTGTCCACTCAGTACAATTTCCTGCTATGTCATATATATTTTTCGAGCTATTTCTTTCTGTTGCCCCTGTTGTTAACAAACTACAGCATGCCACTGAACCATTTGTTTTATCGGCGGCACTCCATGTCGTAACACTGGTACCGTTTATAATTACAGCATATAAACTTCCTCTATATATTTTATATGTTTCTGAACTGCCATACATTCCCCAAGTTATACTATTTGTTACATCATGTTCTGCATCTTTTATAAACTCTAATGTGCTATCCCATGCAGCTCCAGTACATAACATACTTGTTGCTCCATAATTTGTGTTTGTAGAACTATATAGGTTATTACATAAATAAACTGCTCCTTCAGTCACCGCCTCAGATGAACTATTGCCCCATTCTACATATACATATGGATATTTATCTTGTTGCACTACAAATTCTTCTGTTTGTGATGAACTCTCCGATCTTGCTATTGTACTTCCTGCTTCATATCTTCCTATATAAAATCCTCCATACTGTGATATACTAATTTCTAATTCACTTATTTGACTTTCTATACCTGTCGTGGCATCAATACCCTTCATTGATGGTTCACTATAAGTTTCAACTGTTCCTAAAGTTTTTTCCCCTCCAGTTTCTGAATTTTCTTCCCATGTACTTGATCCAAAATTATCAACACTTGATACTGGTATCCACACAAATTGATTATATGTTGTTCTTACACTATCTGGATCTGTCCAATCCACTGTTACACCCTCTGGAATATCATAAATTACTAGTCCAGTTTCTATACTTTGTTCTGTAGATATTCCTGATACTGTAAAACCAGCAGGTATTACAGCTGTTTTATCTCCTACTTTATATTCTGTTGTTTTAGTTACTCTTGTTCCTGGTAAAATTTCTTGTGTTTCTTGTTGTTCCGTCTCTTGCTTTTCAGTTTCTTGTTGTTTTGTTCCTTGATCTCCAGTTTCGTTTTTTTGTTCGCCATCTTCTTCATTTTCATCAAATTCTTTTCTTAATTCGTCTGCTATTGATTGTTGTTCAGCAATTTTTTCATTTATGCCATTTACTGCTTTTTGTGCACTGCCAAATAAATCTCCTTTAATTAACAAATTTAAGCTTATTCCTGCTAAAATCAAAAGAATTATTATTGTTATTATTAATGCAATTAACGTTATACCTTTGTTTCTCTCCATTTTTTTATTCCTCCTTAATTTTTGCTTTAAAATATTTATAATATATATATATATATATATATATATATCATTTTATATTTTCTTGTCAAGTATTTTTTTAAAATTTTTAGCCATTGTTAAATAAAAAAGTAAATGAAAATTCAAGAAAAAATATTTGCATTTAGTTTGTAATTAACTCCTTAATGAAAGGTTTCATATACTTTTATATTTTATAAAATATGCTTAATTATGTAAACATTGCTGATTTCTTCATATAAATGGGTAAAATTCTGCATATTTTTTTCAATTTTTGTTAAAAATTATTGTATTGGCTTTATTTGTATGATATTATATGTTGTTGAAAAAGGAGTTGATGTATTTATGAATTTTGATGAATGGAAAGATTTTACAGGTGGCGAGTGGAGACATTCTATTAATGTTAGAAGCTTTATTCAAAACAACTACACCCCCTATGAAGGTGATTCTAGTTTTTTAGCAGGTCCAACTGAAAGGACACAAAAACTATGGAATATTATTTTAGATTTATATAAAAAGGAAAAAAAATCTAAAGGTGGGGTTCTTGCTGTTGATGCATCTACTGTTTCTACAATTACAAGTCACCCTGCAGGATATATTGATAAAAACTTAGAGCAAATAGTAGGTTTACAAACTGATGAACCTCTTAAAAGAGCTATTATGCCAAATGGTGGGATACGTATTGTAGAAAAGTCTTGTGCTGCTATTGATGTTAAATTATCTGATGAAGTTGAAAAAATATTTAAAAACTTTAGAAGAACACACAATGATGGTGTTTTTGCAGCATATACACCAGAAATTAGAGCTGCAAGAAGTTCTCATATTATTACTGGTCTACCTGATGGGTATGGTAGAGGAAGAATCATTGGAGATTATAGAAGAATTGCATTATATGGTATTGATGCCCTAATTCAAGAAAAACAAGAAGTTATGCAATCTTTAGAAGTTCCTTCTATATATACTGAAACTGTTAGAGACAGAGAAGAAGTTCATGACCAAATAGATGCATTAAATGAATTAAAAGAAATGGCTACATCTTATGGATTTGATATCTCTCGCCCTGCTTCAAATGCTAAGGAAGCTATACAATGGCTATATTTTGGTTATTTAGGTTCAACAAAAGAACAAAATGGTGCTGCAATGAGTTTAGGTAGAACCTCTACTTTCTTAGATATCTACATTGAAAGAGACTTGAAAAATGGAACATTAACGGAAGAAGAAGCTCAAGAACTTATGGATCACTTTGTTATGAAATTAAGATTAATAAGGTTTTTAAGAACGCCTGAATATAACGAACTATTTAGTGGAGACCCTGTTTGGGTTACTGAAGGTATTGGTGGTATGGGAATTGATGGAAGAACTTTAGTTACAAAGAACTCATTTAGAATGTTACATTCTCTAGTAAACTTAGGTCCTGCTCCAGAACCAAACATGACTGTTTTATGGTCTACCAGATTACCAGAAGATTTTAAAAGATATTGTACAAAGCTTTCAATTGAAACATCTTCTATTCAATATGAAAATGATGATTTAATGAGAGAATTTTGGGGAGACGACTACTCTATTGCCTGCTGTGTTTCAGCTATGAGAACTGGTAAACAAATGCAATTTTTTGGTGCTAGATGTAACTTAGCAAAAACATTATTATACGCAATAAATGGTGGTAGAGATGAATTAACTGGTAAACAAGTTGCTTCAAAATTCGAACCAATTCGTTCTGAATACTTAGATTATGATGAAGTTATGGAAAAATTTGATAATATGATGGACTGGGTTGCAAGAGTATATATAAATGCACTAAACATCATTCATTTCATGCATGATAAGTATTCTTATGAAAAGCTAGAAATGGCTTTACATGACCAAAATATATTAAGAACAATGGCATGTGGAATTGCTGGTCTTTCTGTTGTTGCAGACTCTCTTTCAGCTATTAAATACGCCAAAGTTAAAGTTATTAGAGATGCAACTGGTTTAGCTGTTGATTACCAAGTTGAAGGCGAATTTCCTAAATATGGTAATGATGATAATAGAGTTGACGAAATTGCAATTGATGTTATGAAAAGATTTATTAACAAATTAAGAAAACAAAAAACTTACAGGAATTCTAAACCCACTCTATCTGTATTAACAATAACATCTAACGTTGTTTATGGAAAAAGCACTGGTAATACACCTGACGGAAGACGTAGTGGTGCTCCATTTGGACCTGGTGCAAATCCTTTACATGGTAGAGACACTCATGGTGCACTTGCAGTACTAAATACAATCGCAAAACTACCTTATGTATATGCAGAAGATGGTATATCTTACACATTTGCCATAACACCTCGTGCATTAGGTGGAGATAAAGATGCAAGAATTACAAATCTAACAGCTTTACTTGATGGATATTTTGAAAAACGTAGTCAACATATAAATGTTAACGTTTTTGATAGAGCCTTGCTTTTAGATGCTATGGAACACCCAGAGAATTATCCTCAACTTACAATAAGAGTTTCTGGATATGCTGTAAACTTTGTAAAACTAACTCGCGAACAACAATTAGATGTAATAAATCGTACAATTCAAGATAGAATATAAAGGAGTTTTTATGGAGGATTTAACTGGAAAAATTCATTCAATTGAAACCTTCGGAACTGTTGACGGACCAGGAATTCGATATGTAATATTTCTTCAAGGTTGCCATTTGAGATGCAAGTACTGCCATAATAGGGATACTTGGGATACTACAGTTGGCACACCTAAAAAGGTTTCAGAGCTAGTTCAAGATATACAAAAATATAGCAATTATATTAAATTTTCTAAAGGTGGGGTTACAGTAACAGGTGGTGAACCCTTGTTACAGCCAAAGTTTTTAATAGCATTATTTACCACACTAAAAAATCTAGGATACCACACAGCACTTGATACATCTGGTATGTTTCCTTTAACACCTGACGTAAAGCAAATTTTAAATCTAACAGATTTAGTTTTATTAGATATTAAGCATATTGATGATGAAAAATGTAAAGACTTAGTTGGTTTTTCTAATAAATTAGAATTAGATTTTGCAAACTATTTAAGCAAAAACGGTATAAAAATGTGGATAAGACAAGTTATAATACCTGGATTTACTGATGATGAAAATACCTTAATTCATTTAAAAGAATTTTTGCAAACACTAAAAACTGTTGAAAAAGTTGAACTTAACCCTTACCATACTCTGGGAGTTTATAAATGGGAGGATTTAGGCTTAGAATACCCTTTAAAAGGTGTTCGACAAGCCAATAATGAAGATATTGAAAGAGCAAAATGTATTTTAGGAATTTAATTCCTGAAATGCATTTTTTTAAGTTTATCTAATATATATTAACCAAAGGAGCTCTTTTATGTTCAAATGTATAATTATTAAAATAAAATCATTAATCTTACCTAGTCTTATTTGTGTTTTTATATTATGTTTGCTTTTGTTTTCAAAAAGTAATCTATCTGCTGCTAAGTCTGGAGTTAATCTATGGGTAAATTCTGTTTTGCCCTCTCTTCTTCCATTTTTTATTGCCACAGAACTTCTAGGATATACAAATATTGTTTCTGTTTTAGGTAAAGCTTTAAACAAGCTTATGCGCCCAATCTTTAATGTGCCTGGTGCTGGAGCATTTGCTTTAATAATGGGAATAATTAGTGGTTATCCTGTTGGTGCAAAAATCGTTTCAAATTTAAAAGAACAAAAATTATGCACAGATATTGAATCTGAAAGATTACTTGCCTTTACAAACAACTCCGGTCCCCTATTTATTGTCGGAACCGTTGGAGTTGGCATGTTTTATGACTTTTCATTAGGTCTGATTTTATTTGGTATACATGTTTTAAGTACACTTACTGTTGGCTTTTTATTTAGATGGTGGGGAAAATCTAAAGAACTAGAATATAGAAATGCAGAATGCACTTCCTCTCCTTCTGTTCTATCATTTTCAAACTTTGGAGAAGTTTTATCTAAAAGTATTGTAACTTCAATTAATACAGTTTTAATGATAGGCGGGTTTGTTGTTCTATTTTCAATTATAATTTCAATGCTTAGTACAAGTAATGTATTACATGTTATTACAATTTTTTTTAAAATTTTTCATATTCCAGATTACATTAGTATGAGCTTCCTTACTGGTTTTTTGGAAGTTACAAATGGTCTATTTTATATCACAACACTTAATGTATGTAGTTTTAAATTAAAAGCAATGCTTTGTTCTTTTGTACTTGGTTTTGGTGGCTTTTCGGTACTGTTGCAAGTTTTAAGTATTAGTTCTAAAGCAAAAATATCTATAAAACCATATTTTGCTGGAAAAATATTGCAAGCATGTTTTGCAATGTTTTACACATACTTATTTATATGAACCAGATAATATACCCTGAAAATTTAAATGATAATTTTAAAAGATATGACGAATATATAAAAATCAAAAAGAATACTTATAAATATATATTTATATTTGCCATTTTCTTTCTTATAGCCTTCATTAGCTACTATTTGTGGCATTACTTTAAAATTTCTAAGAAAGAAAACATTTCAAATAGAATATTAAAAGTATATGATATTCAAAAGTTGTATGCAGAAAACAAATCTATAGAAATACCAAGCGTAATCTCTGAAACTGGCGATGTTGCAGAGATTCTAGGAATTATAGAAATTGATAAAATTTATTTAAGATACCCTATTCTTTCTAAAACAACTGATGAATTTCTAGAAATTGCTCCATGTAAGTTTGCAGGAAATACTTTAAATGGCTATGGAAATTTTTGTATTGCTGGGCACAACTTTGATAATGATACGTTTTTTAGTAATTTAAATCGTTTAGAAATTGGAGATACAATAAGACTTTATAGTTTAAGTGGAAATAGTATTTTATACACAGTTTATGATAAATTTGAAATAGCTCCATCTGATACCTCTTGTACAAAGCAAACTAATAAAATAAAGGAAATCACTCTAGTTACTTGCAATAATAAGAATAAGAAAAGATTGGTAATAAAAGCAAAAATAGATAGCCAAAAGCTATCTATTAATACATTTAAACTTCATTATATTCTTTAATTTTCTTAAACGCAAATATTGCTGAAATTCCACATACTGCTATCACTAGCCATGGTGCATCTTCTAGACCTGTATCTGGAACATCTTCTTTAGCAGTATTTGTATTTACATTGTTATTCGTTGGTATTCCTGTTGAACTATTGTTGTTTTCTATTTCTTGATCTTTCTCTATGTTGTTATTAGTTCCTGTACTATTATTCACAGGTATACTATTATTTACCGAATTATTTCCTGATAAATTAAAGTTTATTCTTGCTTTATTTTCTTCAGTATTTGTAGCAAATACACCAAAATTCAAACCTAAAACTAAAAATACAATCATCATAACTATACTAATTATCATTTCTTTCTTTCCTAATTTCATTATTACTTCCCCTTACACTTCATATTATTAAATACATTACTTATATTTATACTACATTTTTTTTAAAAAATCAATACTTTTTATAGAATTTTTTGTATTTTTTTCATTTCCTCGTGTCTTTTTATCTTTTGAGTTGTTGTTTTTACTAATTCTTCTTCTGTTACAGTAATTCTTTTTACATATTTATACTCTGGCATTGTTTTATTGATTTCTTTAATTTTATCCCATAGTACATTGTAAATTTCTTCTTCTGTTTGGGCATTATAAATTTCTTTCATAAGCTCTTTATCATAAACTATTTTTGCACAAACTTTTAAATCGACTTTATCATCTTCCTCTGCTTGTCCATAAACAAAACTTTCTTTTACACCTTCTATTTTATTTATAACTGTTTCAATTTCTTCAGGAAAAACATTTTTTCCATTTTTTAAAACTATTACACTCTTTTTTCTTCCACAAAGAAATAAAAATCCTTTTTTATCTACATAACCAAGGTCTCCTGTATTAAACCATCCTTTTTCTAATACTTCTTTCGTAGCTTCCTCATTTTGATAATATCCAAGCATTACTGTTGGACCTTTTACATGTATTTC
>CAZTBY010000011.1:0-21018 GCA_964612395.1 uncultured Clostridium sp.
TACTGAAAAATATGCTAAGGCATTACCTATTGGTGCATACCTTAACATGGACACAGAGGAAAACATTGAAAGAAATGTTGAGTTTTTAAAACTGCTAAAAGAATTACAAATAGAGGATATTGAAGCATTGGATGCTACGCAAAAAGAGCTAAACAAAAACATACCATACAATGTAAGTTTTGCAAAAGACTATTTATGGCAAATCTTCTATTCAGATATTGCACACAAATATTTTATGCTAATGCCCATTAAAGAAACAGAATGTACAGCACTTTTCTATGTAATGAAAAAACAACTAGAAAATAAAGACCAAAAGATATATGTTCCAATTTGCTATGCAGATTACAGTAATAAATACATAGATATAGACGAAATTGATGAAATTGAAAAGTATTTGTGCTTTTTTGCAAAAGACTGGCCCATGTTATATGAAGTATATGATCAAGATGAAAATTTAAGCATACAAATCGTAGGAAAAGCTACTATTTATGATACAATAAAAAGTGAGTATAAAATTGAATTAAAATCTCAAGGAGAAACCGAAGATTTTTATAAGCTTCTAAAAGCTTTATTTATACTAGAAACTCAACTTTCTTATCATTATAAATTTAGATTAAAGTTAGACAAGAAAGGCTCTGTTCATTTTTTATTTGATAAAAAAGAAATTATATATGAAGACCTTGTTCAATTTATAAAACAGGAATATATCAAAGGACTTGAAAAACTTATAAAAGCTAAGGAAACCAAAATTAATCTTGATAAAAAACTTAAAAAACTTAAAGATTTGAGTAATAGTTTAGATAAAGAATACTATGAGAAAGAAAGACAAATATCAACTTTTTTAGAATGTAAAAAAACATTTTTTGGAAGAGTAAGGTATTTCATCAAGTATAAGAAGGTGATTTCTAAAACAACAGAGGAGCAGCCTGTAGAAAAAGAAGAAAAATCAAATTTAAAATATTGTGAAAGAACTGAAATTAAAGAGATATATACATTAGAAGAACTTTTAACATTATACAAGAATTTAGATACAGAAACAGCTAATATAAAAGACCTAGAATTAGATATTGAAGCGATGGAAAAGAGAATAGAGATATTGAAGCTAAAAATCAAAAATGCTAATCTTTATATAAAAGAAATAGATAATCACAAAAGAAGTATATTTGAATTTTGGAAGTTTACAAACAAAGATGATGCAAAACAGTTAAATGAAGGGACACAAGAGATTCACCAACCAAAGAAATTAAAAAAGGCTTTCAATTATGAATTGGATTTTGAAGATTTATCTAAACAAATTGATAAAACAGAAAGAGAGCTATTCACAAAAGAAGAAACCGACGACATTTTTATTGCAAGTACAAATGTAATAGAAGATATAAATGATGTTTTAAATGGTTATAAAATAGTAGATGAGCACTTAAATGCTTTAAAAGAAGAAATGGTGAATACAGATAAAGTTATTACCTTTGATATCTTTGGAAGTATATCATCGTCAAAAGATCAAATTAAAACATTGGGGAATATAAAACATAGAGAAAATGAAAAAAATAAATTTGCTGTTTTAAATATTAAGGATAGTACTACATTAGATGAATACAAAGAAAGAATTGAACAAATTATAGAAAATATAAAGTTATGTTTGGGAAAATATAAAAATACCATAGAAATACCAATTTACAAAGCTCGGTAATTTGGATGATGGATTAAATGTATTTTATATAAATCCAGATAACGCAATAAAGCATGTAAAAAATACTGAAACGGATTTATATAAAATAATACTAAAAGAAAATGTAAACTGTATTCCTCTTGCAAATATAATGTATTATAATAATAACAATAAAACACTGCCTCTTGGAATGCATGTAACAGATGGAATTATTATAAATACAAAAGACTTAAAGCTAAAACAAAAAGAAAAGTTACAGAATTATATAATAAAGTCAAAAGAAGATTTGTTTAAACCAAATATATTAAAAGTAAATATATATGAATATGAAATATGCTAAGAACTATCTTGGCATATTTTTTATTATTTAGAATATATATATTAAATAAGACGAGTTTTAGAGAGAAAACAGTTTGAAAGAAAATAAATTCTTTCATTACCATGTTTACCTTTGATCGAAGCGAGAAAGGAACGAAATGTTTTATGAATATTGCTGTTATTAACTTAAGAGATATTTTAAGATATTTAACTAAGATATGTTTTGCAGTGTTTATAATATATTTATCTGCTCGAGCAATTACAGCATCTAGCCAAACTCTTAAACAAGCCCTTGTAATTCAAACAAACGGTGATTTTTTAACAAAATTAATTGATCTAAACTTACCTCAAAATACAGAAACCAAGGAAGAAAGCAAACTAAATTTGAATAATATAATGAATATGGAATTAGCACTTTTTAATACAAAACCAAAAGAAAACATAATATCTTCTACTACAACAAATGTTGATGCCAATACTCCAAAGCAAGAAGAAATAAAAAATATACAAACAACTTTACCGAGAACAGCAAATACTGAAGCAGTATCAGATAGAAATTTTTCATCAAGAAAAACTCATACATATAATACAACCAATATAGATAATCAAAGTGAGTATACTTTAACAGAAGAAATGTTAGTACCAAATATAGATATTTCAAATAAAAAGGATATAATAATATATCATACACATACATGTGAAAGTTATACTCCAAGCGAAAATTACAATTATACAATGACAGGAAATTATAGAACAACAGATGCAAACTATAATGTTGTAAGAGTTGGAACGGAACTTTCAAATTATTTAACTCAAAAAGGGTTTAATGTTGTACATGATGGCTCATATAACGATTATCCATCTTACTCTGGCTCTTATGATAGGTCATTAACAATTGCCAATAAACTTATTGAAGAAACACCAGCCGATATTGTTTTAGATATTCATAGAGATGCTGTAGGAAATGGAGATACATATGGCCCTACTATAATGGTAGATGGAAACAGAGTGGCCCAAATAATGTTCGTAATAGGTACAGATGGTGGAGGATTAGAACACCCTAATTGGAATCAAAATTTAAAAATTGCAATAAAAATTCAAGAAAAAGCAAATCAAATGTACCCAGGTTTATTTAGAACAATTATTTTAAGAAATTCTAGATATAATCAGCATATAGCTAAAGGTGCCAGTATAATTGAGGTTGGAGCTACAGCTAATACTTTAGAAGAATGTTTACTTAGTATGCAATGCCTAGCAAATGTGTTAGAGGAGGTATGTAAATAAGCTTGATAAAATACTAAAATTGTGGTATTATGTAAAAATGAAAAGGGGAAATATATGAAAATTAAAGATGCAATGCAAACAGCAATTAATAAATGTAAAGATAATAATATTAACGAAGTTTCAAATAAAGTAAGACGAATTATGTCATTTGTTACTGGCATTGAAAAATCTTATTTACTAGTTCACAATATGGACGAATTAGATATAGAAAATGAAGAAAAATTTTTTAAATATATTGAGGAATTAGTAAATGGTAAACCAATACAATATATATTGGGAAATCAAGAATTTATGGGTATAAACTTTATCGTAAATGAAGATGTTTTAATACCTCAGCCAGATACAGAAATTTTAGTAGAAGAAACAATTAAAATTGCACAAAAATTTAGTAATCCTAAAATTTTAGACTTATGCACAGGAAGCGGAGCAATTGTAATATCTTTATCAAAATTTGTACCAAATGCAAAACTGTATGCATCAGATATAAGTTCAAAAGCATTGGAAGTAGCTAAGAAAAATAGTAAAAGCTACAAATTAAAATTCATACAATCAAACCTTTTTGAGAATATTAATGATATATTTGATATTATAGTAACAAACCCCCCATATATAAAAACAGAGGAAATAAATATGCTTGGAAAAGAGGTTCAAAATGAGCCAATACTTGCGTTAGATGGTGGACAAGATGGTCTATTTTTTTATAGACAAATTATAAAGCAAGCAAATAACTATTTAAAAAATAATGGCTATTTATGTATGGAAATTGGTGAAGACCAAAAAGAAGAAATTTTGGAATTAATAAAACAAGAAGCAAACTACGTGAATATTAAAACATATAAAGACTTATCAGGAAATGATAGGGTAATTACTTGCAAAAAAATATAGGAAAAATTGTAAAAAAACTTGTATAAATTACGGATATATGATATAAATTATGGTATGAAATTATTTGCATTGTATTTAAATTCAAAAATTAAATACATTTCTGATGAAAGGGGTAAACCTTATGGAAAATGAAGGTAATAATCAAAAAACTATTTTAATAGTAGATGATGAACAACCAATAGTAGACATTTTAGTATATAATCTAAAGAGAGAAGGATACAATACTTTAGAAGCAAATGATGGTGTAACTGCTGTAGATATGGCTTTAAGGAACCATCCAGATTTAATATTGCTTGATATCATGCTACCAAGAATGGATGGTTTAACTGTTTGTAAAAAGATACGAACAAAACTTAATGTACCTATTTTAATGCTAACAGCAAAAGACGAAGAAATAGATAAAATACTGGGGCTAGAGCTTGGAGCAGATGATTATATTACTAAACCTTTTAGCGTAAGAGAGTTAATGGCTAGAATTAAGGCAAATTTACGTAAATCAGAAATAAAAGTTAAAGAAGATATAGCAGAAACATCATCAGAAGAAAATACCTTATCAAGCACAAATAGGGTATTAGATTTAGGAGATTTAGTACTTGATTTAGAAAAAATTGAAGCTAAAGTTAAGGGTAGACCAATTGAACTAACTTTAAGAGAATTTGAATTTTTGAAATTCTTAGCACTACAAAAAGGGCAAGCTGCAACTAGAGAAAAATTATTAAAAAATGTTTGGGGGTACGATTACTTTGGAGATATAAGAACTGTAGATGTTTTAGTAAGAAGAATTAGAAGAAAAATAGAAAAAGACACCTCAGATCCTCAGATACTAGTAACCAAAAGAGGTATTGGATATTGCATAAAACCAGGGGATGCAGGCAATAAATAAGAAAGGACTAATACTTACAATGTTTAAAAGTGTACAAGTTAAAATAATACTAATGATAATGATACTTGCTATATTGATGTTTGTATCATATGGGTTGGTTACAGTACAAACAATGAAAAATCTTGATATGCCTGCAGAGGCTATTAATAAAAGTACTGTAACAATGTTAATAATAACTGTTTCTTTTATGATTATATCAGCCCTTATAATTTGGTTTACATCAAAAGTAATAACAAAGCCACTTTATAAACTAATTGAAAGTGCAGAAAAAGTTACAGAGAATAAAGAATTAAAAAATATTAAATTTCAAAATTCAAAAAGAAATACAGAAATTGATGAATTAATTAATGTATTTGAAACAATGACTGCAGGTCTTAAAGAAAACCTAAACAAGGTTACTACACAAAAAAAACAAATAGAAACAATATTGCAACACATGACAGATGGTATTATTGCTTTTGGTTTAGAGGGAAATATAATTCATATAAATTCCGCAGCGAAAAAATTACTTGAATTAGATGATAATCAAAACACATTTGCAACAATATTTAGTAAAGTAAATACAGATATAAACCTTGAAAAGATTGTTTATTTAGAAGATTGGACTACTTCAGAAACAAGGGCTAATATAAATGATAGATATTTAAAAATTTTTTTTGCATCTTTCAAAAATGAACTAGATCGACCTGCTGGAGTAATAGCATTAATTCAAGACATAACGGAACATGTTAAACTAGACAATATGAGAAAAGAATTTATTGCAGATGTATCACACGAATTAAAAACTCCATTAACATCAATTATGGGATATGCAGAAACTCTATCAACATCTGAGTATGATCCAGAAATGCAAGAAAGATTCTTAAAAGTTATAAATACAGAAGCTCTTAGAATGGTAAAACTTGTTAACGATTTATTAACATTATCAAAATATGATAATGAAGAAACAAAGTGGGAAAAAGTTGAGTTCGATTTAGGGGATTTAGTTAAATCTTGCCAAGAAAACCTACAAATTGAAACAAATAGAAAACATCAAAAAGTAGAATGCTTTGTTACAGCTAATGTTCCAACAATATATGCTGATAAAGATGGAATTGAAAGAGTTGTATTAAATATTCTTTCAAACAGCATAAAATATACAGAAGAAGGTGGAACAATAAAAATATATGTGGGATTTGTATATAATGATGCATATATAAAAATAATTGATAATGGTATTGGAATACCAGAAAAAGACCTAGATAGAATTTTCGAAAGGTTCTATAGAGTAGATAAAGCACGTACTAGAAAAATGGGTGGGACAGGTTTAGGCTTATCCATAGCAAAAGAAATTTTGGATAAAAATAATGGAAGAATTGATATAAAAAGTGAAGTAGGAAAAGGAACAGAAGTTGTTATAACTCTTCCAACAGCCCTAAAAGATGAAACATAAGAAAGAAGGAATTTTCAAATGAATTCAAAGTTAAAGAATGCACTAGAATGGATATATTGTATATTAATAGCAGTTGTAATTGCATTGGCAATAAAGTATTTTATAGGAACACCAACAGTTGTAAAACAAACATCAATGAATGATACTTTATCAGAAGGACAAAGACTATGGCTTAATAGATGGATTAGAACTGTAAAAGGAGAATATAAAGCAGGCGATATTATAACATTTGAAGCACCTAGTGTAACATATCCATCACTAAACCAAATAAATTACGAAAAGCCAATTGCTATTTACAATAATAACCCAAAGGGTTTTTTTAGTAAATTTGCATATTATGTTTTAGAAACAACAAAACAAAGTTATATAAAAAGAGTTATTGGTGTAGCAGGGGATCATATAAAAATCGAAGATGGTAAAGTTTATAGAAATGGTGAGCTTTTAGATGAACCCTATTTGCAAGAAGGAGTTTCTACATATGGAAAAACGTATTCAGATATAGTGGTACCAGAAGGTACAGTTTTTGCGATGGGTGATAATAGAGAACATAGTACAGATTGTAGAGACTTTGGTTGCATTCCTGTAAAAAAAATTGAAAGTAAAGTTGCTTTTAGATTTTGGCCACTTAATAAATTTGGAAAGATTAAATAAAAATGTTTAAAAATATTATTGGAAATAATGAAAATAAAAAAATACTAACCAAATCTATTCTAACAAATAGTATTTCACATAGTTACATATTTTCTGGAATATCTGGAATTGGTAAATTTCTATTTGCCAAAGAATTTGCAAAGGCAATTCTTTGTACAGGAGAGCAAAAGCCATGTAATAATTGTAAGTCATGTGAAAGTATTGAAAATCAAAACAATCCAGATCTTGTTATTGTAGATGAACAAATAAACAGTATAAAAACAGAACAAATAAAAGAGCTTGCAAGTGATGTTTTAGAAAAGCCTATAAAAGGAAGTAAAAAAATTTATATAATAAACAACAGTGAAAACATGACAAAAGAAGCTCAAAATGCACTTCTAAAAACACTTGAAGAACCACCAGAATATGTTATAATAATACTTGTAACAAGCAATGAAAATTTGCTTCTAAACACAATAAAATCAAGATGCGTAAAAGTATTATTTAGTAACTTAAGTGATGAGGAAATTTTAGAATACTTTGAAAGAAAGCATGAAGAAATAAACAAAAGTATGGTAAGCACATTCGGTGGAAGCATAGAAAAAGCAATTAACCTAAAAGATAAAATTGAAATATATGAAAAGATTAAAAACATTTTTGAAAACATAGAGCAGTATAATGAGTTAGAAATTTTAAAATTAAAAGACGATGTGTTAACTGATAAAGATGAAATTTTCTCAATTTTAGATTATATTAACACATGCTTTTATAATAAAATAATTACTAATATTTCTAAAGCAGAACAATATAATAAATGTATACAAGCTGTTGAAGAAGCAAAATTAAGACTTAGAAGAAACAGTAATTATGATATGACAATAGATAATCTTCTATTTGCAATAGAAAGGAGCATTAAGAATGGTTAATATAATAGGGGTACGTTTTAAGAAAGCAGGTAAAATATATTTTTTTGACCCGGATGGGAAGCAAATTGAAAAAGGCGAACATGTAATTGTAGAAACAACCATGGGGATGGAATATGGAGAAGTTGTTATAGCAAATAGGCAGCTTCCTCAAGAAAAAATTGTTGTACCATTAAAAAAAATAATAAGGGTTGCAACTCCACGGAGATGCAAAGCAAAATATAGAAAATAAAAAACAGGAAAAAGAAGCGTTTAGAACATGTGAAAAGAAAATAAAAGAGCATGGTCTAGATATGAAACTGATGGATGTAGAATTCAAATTCGATAAAAGCAAAGTACTATTTTTCTTCACAGCAGATGGAAGAATAGATTTTAGAGAGTTAGTAAGAGACTTAGCTTCAATATATAAGACAAGAATAGAAATGAGACAAGTTGGTGTAAGAGATGAAGTAAAGAGAATAGGTGGAAATGGAGTTTGTGGAAGAGAACTTTGTTGCTGTTCATTTTTAGGTAACTTCGAAACAGTATCAATAAAAATGGCAAAGGAACAAAATGTTTCATTAAACCCTTCAAAAATATCCGGAAATTGTGGTAGACTAATGTGTTGCCTTCAATATGAACAAAATGTTTATGAAGAATTTTTAAAAAAATTACCTAAAATTGGGGCTATAGTAAAAACTCAAGATGGACATGGTGAAGTTTGTGGACTAGAGACTTTAAAAGAAATTGTTAAAGTTAAATTTAAAGATGGGGATGAAACATATTTTAGAAAATATAATGCAAAAGATATAAAAATAATAAAAAATATTGAAAAAGATAACAATGAAATTAGTAAAGAGGATTTAGCAGAATTAAAGAAGATGGAAGATCTTGATAAAAGAGACAAAAAGAACTCTTAAACAAAGTTACAAACAAGGCAAAACTTGAAGTAGTATAAATAATAAAAGGAGGGAATAAAAATGGCATATAAAATTACAGATAAATGTATAAGCTGTGGAGCATGTGCTGCAGAATGTCCTGTAGGATGTATATCTCAAGGAGATACAACTTATGTTATTGATAAAAACTCATGCATAGGCTGTGGAACATGTGCTGGGGTATGTCCAGTAAGTGCACCAGAAGAGGAATAAAAAAAATTATATTTTTAATATTCATTTAAGGAAAGGTGATTATAATATATAACATAAACAACATGTATAACAACCAAAAAATATCACCCCAAATATTATGAATAAAAGATTCTATGTCTTTTATTCATTTTTTTCATTAAAATTTAAAATTTTTACATAAAACTATTGCATTTTTAGTAAAAAAAAATATATAATAGTACTAAGTTAAAAAAAGCTTAAAAATAAAATTTGCAATAATGAAAGGACTTAGATTTTATTATGAGAAAATATTTTGGAACAGACGGAATTAGAAGAATAGCAAATACCGAGCTTACACCAGAACTTGTGTATAAGGTAGCAAAAGCAGGAGCTTATGTTCTAGCAAAACATTCAGAACATGCTCCAACAATCTTAATAGGAAGGGATACAAGATTATCAGGTACACTTATTGAAAGTGCTATGACAGCAGGCTTTTTAAGTTATGGCGCAAATGTTAAATTACTTGGAGTTTTACCAACACCAGGTGTAGCATATTTAACAAAGAAATTAAAAGCAGATGCAAGTGTTGTTATATCTGCATCACATAATACATATGAATTCAATGGAATAAAATATTTTAGCAATAAAGGTATGAAAATACCAGATGAAATAGAAGAAGAAATAGAAACAGTATTAGATTCTGGACATTTAGATGAACTAACTGCACATCCAAGCAAAATTGGTGTTTCTGAATACAGAGAAGACTTAACAGATGAATATATTTATATGTTAAGAAAGAACTTTGAAGAAAATATTGAAGCAAATTTGAATGATGATTTTTGCGTTGCTCTTGATGTTGCAAATGGAGCAACATATAAAGTTGCAGAAAAAGTTTTTACAAAACTTGGAATAAACTTTAAAATAATAAATAATTCGCCAGATGGAATAAATATTAATGAAAACTGTGGTTCAACACATTTAGGTTCACTTAAAGAATATGTAGTTCAAAACCATATGAACCTTGGTATTGCCTATGATGGTGATGGAGATAGATGCTTAGCAATAGATGAAAATGGAAATGAAATTGATGGAGATATACTTTTAGCTATATTTGGAAATTACCTAAAGGAAAAAGGAAAGCTTAAAAATGATACAATAGTAGCAACTATAATGAGTAATATGGGTTTAAACAAATTTGCTACAAGCAATAACTTAACATTAAAACAAACAAAAGTTGGCGATAGATATGTTTTAGAAGAAATGCTAAAAAATGACTACAACCTTGGTGGGGAGCAATCAGGACATATAATAATGCTTGATTATAACCCTACAGGAGACGGTATATTAACATCACTTATGCTAATACAAATACTTCTTGAAAAGAAGGTTAAAGTTTCAGAATTAATTAAATTAATGAAAAAATACCCACAAGCACAGGTTAATGTTAAAGTTTGTAATGAAAAAAAACCATTATATCAAGAAGATAGTGAAATACTTAATGAAATAAACTCAATCAAAGAGAAACTTGGAGACAATGGAAGAATTGTTGTAAGAGCTTCTGGTACAGAGCCATTAATTAGAATCATGTTAGAAGGAGAAGTACAATCTGAGCTTGAAGAAATGGCTAATAAACTTGCTAAATTAATTAAAATAAAATTAAATTAATTTTAGGGTAAAATATCCCACAAAAGAAAAGGAGGAGAAAAAGTCATGTTTGTTATTAATATCTCTGAACCTATTACATTGTTATTACTTACACTTGCAACAGTGTTACTAATTTTCTTAGGAAAAGAAGTAAAAAAAAGTTATGTTCCAGCTTTTGCATTATTTGCATATTTAATTCTTGTTGTAGTACATAGTATACAATTAGGTACATTAACAGAAGAACTTTATGAAACATACCATACAATGCTAATCAACTGTATATCAATTGATTGCATAATGATATTTATATCATTCTTTGCGTATTTATGGATTGATGATATTTCAAGCAAATTCTATAAGAAAAAAAGCATAGATAACAGTTTAGACTGGTTCTGGAATAAAATTTAATTAAGCTGTAAGGTGGGACAAGCTTTATGTTCCACCTTGCTTTATAGTAGCAGAAAGGAAGAACAAAATGGATAAAAAAGTTATAATTATAAATGGCACAGGAGGTTCAGGCAAAGATACATTTGTTGAATTTTGTGCTGAATTTGCTAAAGTTACAAATATATCTTCAGTAGACCCAGCAAAAGCTGCAGCAAAAGTTTTAGTTGGCTGGGAAGGAGAAAAAGATGATAAAGCAAGAAAGCTATTAGTTGATTTAAAAAAACTCAGCATAGATTATAATGATGCACCAGCAAAATATATACAATCAAAATATGAAGAATTTCAAAAGAATAATTCAGAGTATTTGTTTATTCATATTAGAGAAATTGATGAAATTAAAAAAATTAAAACAATGTTAAATGCTAAAACATTACTTGTAACAAACCCAAGAGTAGCATTAATTACAAGTAATACCTCAGATGGAAATGTTTATAATTATACATATGATTATGAAATAAAAAACGAAGGTACACTTGAAGATTTAAAACAAAAGGCAAGGGAATTTGTATCATGAAAAAAGAGAAAATAGGTTTCTTTGGAGGCTCATTTAATCCTCCAACAAACATGCACATACATTTAGCAACAAAACTAATAGAAGATAAGTTAATAGAAAAACTAGTATTTGTACCAGTTGGAGATTATTACAAAAAGCAAAACCTAGCTACAGCTATGGATAGGTATAGTATGCTTGAAATTGCATGTAAATGCATTAAAAATCTTACGGTAGATGATATTGCATCTAGCCATGAAAATATGCTTTACGCCATAGATACATTCGAACTAATAGCAAATAAATATAATGATGTAGATATATATTTCATAATGGGATCTGATAACTTCAAAAGAATGCCTTTATGGAAAAATTATGAAGAAATAATAAAGAAATATAAATTTATTGTAATTGAAAGACCTAATTATGAAATGACAGCAAACCTTGAAAATGTTATAACATATAAAATAGAGCAACCAGAAGATATGAGTTCAACCAAAATAAGAAACATGCTAAAGCAAGGAAAAAACACCGATTTGTATTTAAACAAAAATGTAATTGAATATATAAAAAAACATAGTTTATATATCTAAAAATCAAGATATTTTTTTGGAAATATCTTGATTTTTGTATGTAAAAACATATATAATATATATGCTAATATTCCTAGAAAGGATCTAATAAAATTGAAAGAAATAGATAGCATTTTAAACGAGGCTAATAAATGCTTAAATTGTAAAACACCTATGTGTAAAAAAGGGTGTCCTATTGAGACTTGTATTCCAGAATTTATTTCTAAAATTAAGGACAATAAATTCATGGAGGCATATTTTATGCTTCAGGAAAATAACCCAATGAGTGAGATTTGTTCTACAATTTGCCCTGTAGAGGAACAGTGTGTGGGACATTGCATAAGAGGACTAAAAGGTACCTCTGTTAAAATTAATAGCTTAGAAAAATTTATAAATCTTTGGGCAAAGGAAAACAATGTTAGTTATGAGATTAAAAAGGCTCAAAATATAAATAAAAAAGTTGCTATAATAGGCGCAGGACCTGCAGGAATTGCGTGTGCGATTGATCTTGCTAAAAATGGTGTAAATGTTACAATATTTGAAAAAGAAAACTTCTTAGGTGGAATTTTAAAATATGGTATTCCTGATTTTAGACTTCAAAAAAATATATTATCTAATATTGCCAATATTATGAAAAGTCTTGGAATAACTATTAAAACAAATGTTACTTTTGGTAAAGATATAATATTAGAAAATTTAAAAGAACAAGGATATAGCAGTGTATTTTTAGCAATGGGAGCTCAAAAGCAAACATCATACAAATTATCAGAAGAAAATGTTGAAAATATTTTTAACTCTGATGAATTTTTGAAAGATTATAACTTAAGCCATAAGAAAAGAAATTTAGGAAAAGTAGTTGTAATTGGTGGAGGAAATGTTGCAATAGATTCTGCAAGAACTGCAACAAAAATGGGAGCAGACGAGGTTTCTATTGTTTATAGAAAAAATAGTAATTTAATGCCAGCAAGAAAAATTGAAATACAAGAGGCATTAGAAGATGGTGTAAAAATAATATACCAAACAAGAGTACTTTCAGCAAATGTTCTTAACAATAAACTAAAAAGTTTAAACTGTATCAATACAGAAATTCTAAATTCTAAGGCAGTTGATATAGAAAATTCAGAGCATGAAATTGATGCAGACACGGTTATTTTTGCAATAGGTGCAAAACCTGATGATAAGCTTATTATAGCGTTAAATATAGAAATGGAAAATGGATTAATCCTTGTAGATGAAAACTACATGACTAATATAGATAATATTTACGCAGGAGGAGATTTAGTAGAAACAAAATCTTCTGTATGTAGAGCAATTGCAACAGGAAAAAAAGTAGCAAAAGCAATTTTAAACAGAAAGGAAAGTGATAAATAATGTCAAAACCAATGGTAGCCATAATTGGAAAACCAAACGTAGGTAAATCAACATTTTTTAACTATATTGTTGGTCAAAGATTATCAATAGTAGAAGATACACCAGGAGTAACAAGAGATAGAATATATGCTGATAGCAACTGGCGTGGTAGAGACTTTACATTAATAGATACAGGAGGAATTGAACCAGAATTAGAAGATGTAATTCATGCTGGAATGCGTGAACAAGCAAATATTGCAATTAATATTGCTGATGTAATTGTATTTATAACAGATATAAAACAAGGAATAACCGCTTCTGACCAAGAAATTGCAACAATGCTTAGAAAATCAAAAAAGCCAATAGTTTTAGTTTGCAATAAAGCAGATAATTTTGGAGATCCAGACCCAGAACTATATGAATTCTATAACCTAGGAATAGGAACTCCATACCCAGTGTCATCAACAAATGCACTAGGAATTGGAGATGTATTAGATGCAATATATGAGCATTTTCCAGAAAAAAAAGAGAGAGAAGAAAACGAAGACGTTATTAATGTTGCTATAATTGGAAAACCAAATGTTGGCAAATCTTCTTTAGTAAATAAAATTTTAGGAGAAACTAGAGTAATTGTAAGTGATGTAGCAGGAACAACAAGAGATGCAATAGATTCATATTTTGAAAATGATACTGGAAAATATAACTTCATAGATACAGCAGGAATTAGAAGAAAAAGCAAGATAAATGAAAATATTGAAAAATACAGTGTAATGCGTTCTTTACTTGCTGTTGAAAGAGCAGATGTATGCTTAATCTTAATAGATGCAACTGAAGGCGTAACTGATCAAGATGCAAAAATTGCTGGTGAAGCACATGAAGCAGGAAAAGGTGTTATAATTGTAGTTAATAAATGGGACGAATATGAAAAAGAAACTGGAACACTTGAAAAATATAAAAAAGAAGTATACAATAGACTAAGTTATTTATCTTATGCACCAATAGTATTTATATCTGCAAAAACTGGGCAAAGAGTAGATAAACTATTTACTCTAATTCAAAAGGTTGCAACCAATAATGCAAGAAGAATTCCAACAGCAATGCTAAATCAAGTTATAAACGAAGCCATTGCAGTTGTTCAACCTCCAACAGATAAAGGTAGAAGACTAAAAATACTTTATGGAACACAAGTAAAAACAAAACCACCAACATTTGTTATTTTCGTAAATAATAAAGAACTTTTCCATTTCTCTTATGAAAGATATTTGGTAAATCAAATAAGAAGTAATTTCGATATGGAAGGAACACCAATAAGAATTATCTCAAGAGAAAAGGGTGAAGAATAAATTTAAGGAGGTACACTTATGTCAGCTGTATATGTATTGGTAGGACTTGTAGCTTACTTAATAGGTTGTATCAATTTTGCAATAATATTCAGTAAAAAATTTGCAGGATTTGATGTAAGGGAAAAAGGAAGTAAAAATGCGGGAACAACGAATGTGCTAAGAACAGTAGGTAAAAAAGCTGCAGTATTAACACTAATTTGTGACATTTTAAAGGGAGTAGTATCAGTACTAATTGCAATACTTGCTTCAAAAATCTGGGAAGGAACTGATGTAGAAGTATTAAAATATTTAGCAGGTTTAATGTCAATAATAGGGCATACATTCCCAGTATACTATGGTTTTAAAGGAGGAAAAGGAGTTGCAACTTCTTTAGGTGTATTGTTAGTTGTAAACATACAAATAGGCTTAATCTGTTTAGTATTTGCATTAATTATAATGGCAGCAACAAGATGGGTTTCTTTAGGCTCAATTTTAGCAGCAACATTATTTCCAATATTAACTGTATTTATGGTGGATAATATTGGAGCCAAAATCATAAGTATATTAATAGGTTCACTTGTAATATTTAATCATAGAACAAATATTGTAAGACTTAAAAATGGAACAGAAAACAAATTATCATTAAAAAAATAGAAAGGAGTTATTATGAAAAATATTTCAATAATAGGTAGTGGTAGTTGGGGTTCAGCCCTTGGAATTCATTTAGCACACTTAGGAAATAAAGTAAAACTATGGTCATATTCTCAAGAAGAAGCTGACCTAATTAATAATGAAAAAAAGTGTAAATTCCTTCCACTAGCAACAATACCAGATGGAGTATTTTGTACGACAGATTTTAAAACAGCAATAGAAGGAACAGAAATATTACTTATTGTAACACCATCAAAATTTGTAAGGGAAACAATTCAAAAATTCAAACAATATGTTACAGATCAAGAAATAATAATATGTTCAAAAGGTTTTGAAGAATCTACTTTATACACACTAAATGAAGTAGTTGAAGAAGAACTTCCAAATTCTAAAATAGGGGGACTATCAGGTCCAAGCCATGCAGAAGAAGTATCTTTAGAAATACCAACAGCACTAGTTATAGCTTCTAAAGATGATAAATTATTAAAAGATGTTCAATCCACATTTATGAATGAAACTTTAAGAATTTACACATCATATGATATTAAAGGAGCAGAACTGGGAGGAGCTTTAAAAAACATAATAGCATTTTGTGCTGGTGCAATAACAGGTCTTGAATTAGGAGACAACACTTTTGCAGCATTACTTACAAGGGGACTTTCAGAAATGTCTAAACTTAGTATAAAAATGGGTGGAGATCCCAAAACAATATATGGACTTACAGGTCTTGGAGATTTAATAGTAACATGCATGAGCAATCACAGTAGAAATAGGCGTGCTGGAATACTAATTGGACAAGGTAAAACAATTGAAGAAGCTAAACAAGAAATTGGTATGACAATAGAAAGTATAGATAATATTAAAACAGCATACAAGCTTTCAAAGAAATATGATGTTGAAATGCCAATTGTAAATACTGTTTATGAAGTTTTATTTGATGGACTAGATGCACGAAAGGCAATTGCAAATTTAATGACAAGAAATCCAAAATTTGAAGACTAGAATATTTACAAATCTTTTGGGATAGAATATAATAGAATGTATAAAATAAGAAAGGGAGGAATAAAAATGGGATTCTTTAGTGATTTAGGGAGAAAAACATCTGAAACAACAGGAAAAATAGCAAAGGAAACAAAATTAAAGCTAAAAATTAATGAGAACAAAAGTAAAATTACAGACATATACCAAGAAATAGGTAAAAAAGTATATGAAAAATATGTAAGAAAAGAAAATATAGATATAAAAGAAGACTTAGAAAAAGAGTGCCAAAAGCTTGATGAATTATCTAAGGAAATAGAAGAAGCTAGAATAGAAATTTTAAAATTAAACCAAAAAAAACTATGCAGTAAATGCTCTGCAGAAATAGAAAATGGTGCATTATTCTGCCCAAAATGTGGAGAGAAGCAAGAGCAAGAACCAACTAAAAAAGAAGAAGCTCTTGAAAAGTTAGAAGAAGCAAATATTGAATCAGAAAAACAAGAAGAAACTGAAAATGTAAAAGAAGATTTAAAAGAAGAGGTTAATGAAGAATAATTAATATGGGTATCTTTCATAAAGATACCTTATTATTTTATCTGCATTAAAATCTGTAACATTAATATAAAACCCAGTATCTAAGCTTACCCACATATTTATTTTGAACTTCTTGTTGTTATCTATAAATGTACCTATAATACTTGCACTTTGTGTTGGGTTTTTAAATTCTACTTCCCACTCTAAATCATTTTTTATATCTATATTTTTTTCGTAAAAATCATGAAGAAACCTTGCAATTTCGCCATTTTTATTGCTATACAAACTAACTGTTACACTCATAATAAATTCCTTTCTTTATTAGTATTTCATTATAGATTTAAGATATGCGTTCGAATAAAAGGTAAATTTTTGTTAATACTAATTTTTAAGGTGGTTTATTTTGAAAAAAATTTTGTTAATTATAATATCTGTAACTCTTCTATTAGTAGGGTGTAGTAATAAAAATGATGACAATTCCGACAAAGAAAAAGTTAGCACAGAGATAGAATACTTTAGTTCACAAATAGCAATTTTGCTTAACAATTTAAATAATATTTCATTAGATAATTATGAACTTGTATCAGAAAAAATCAATTTGAGTAAATCTGAAACTGAAAGTAAACAATCAAACAATGGGGAAAGTCAAAGTGAAGGAAATGGCAGTAAATCTACTTCTAATTCAGGAGGAAATCAGGCTTTAAACAATGAAGGAGAAGAAAGTGTATTTGTTACAGATATGAAAACTAAAAATGTATTAAACATTGATACAAATAATGTAGATTGGAATCTAATTAAAAACCAAATAGAACTTATAAATTCATCTTGGAGTGTTGTAATGCTTGACTTATCCAATGCAAATGTTCCCAATACTGATATCTTAGCATTTGGAGATTTATTAGATAAAACAATAATCAGCATAAAGAACGAAAACAAGGCAGAAGCACTTACTAATTTAACAGGTCTTTACTCATACATTCCAAAATTCATATCTGCAACATCTAGCGAAAAGAACAAGCAAAATATCGAAAATACTAAATATGCAATTTTTACAGCATATTCAAATGTATCACAAGATAATTGGACAACAATTTCTAAAAATCTATCTGATGCTGAAAATAGTTTCCTTGGCATTTTAAACGATACAGAATATTCAAAAAATAAAGAATTTAAAATTAATAAAACATATATGTTAATTAAAGAAATGCAAACAGTAATACCAAATAATGATAAAGAATTATTCTTAGTAAAATATAAAACTTTAATGGAAAGCTTAAATACCCTTTAAAATAGCTAATATTTGTGGTATAATATTTAAAATTATAATTTAGGGGGAATAATTTTGAACACAGAAATCGTAGAAAAACAAAAAGATTTTATTGAAAAAGTAAAAGAAGTAAAAAATACTAATCACAAATATTACAATATCCTTACTATGGGCTGTCAATTAAACGAAAATGACTCTGAAAAGCTTTCTGGTATGTTAGAAAACATGGGGTACCTTAAAACTGATAATTTGGATTTAGCAAGCATTTATGTGCTAAACACATGCTGTGTTAGAGAAAACGCTGAAGAAAAGTTATTTGGAAAATTAGGAGAGCTAAAAAAATTAAAAGCAAAAAATGATGGAGTGATAGTACTTTGTGGTTGCATGATGCAAGAAAAGCATATTCAAGAAAAATTAAAACAAAGCTATCCATATGTTGATATAATACTTGGCACACATACACTACATAAACTTCCAGAAAATTTATATAACCTACTTACATCAAGAAAAAAGGTTCAAGATGTAATAGACATAGATGGAGAAATATATGAAGGTTTGCCAATAAAAAGAAACAGTAATCAAACCGCTTCTGTTACAATTATGTATGGATGTAATAACTTCTGTTCATATTGCATAGTTCCATATGTTAGAGGAAGAGAGAGAAGCAGAAAACCAGAAGATATATTACATGAAATAGAAGAACTTGCAAAGGAAGGCTACAAAGAAGTTACATTGCTTCGGTCAGAATGTTAATTCATATAAAGGAAGAGAAAACTATGGGTTTGCCAACCTTCTAAGAGATGTTCAAAAAATAGAGGGAATTGAAATAATTAAGTTTATTTCTCCTCATCCAAAAGATTTTACAGATGATGTTATTCAAGCAATTAAAGACTGCAATAAGGTTTCTAGAATTCTTCATTTACCACTTCAATCTGGAAGTACTGAAATTTTAAGAAAGATGAATAGAAAATATACAAAGGAGCAATACCTAGAACTTGTTTGTAAAATTAGAAAAGAAATTCCAGATGTATTTTTTTCCACAGATATTATTATAGGTTTTCCAGAAGAGACAGAAACGGATTTTGAAGAAACACTTGATGTAGTTTCAAAAGTAAACTTTGAGCAAATTTACATGTTTATATACTCAAGAAGAATAGGAACACCTGCTGATAAAAATGTTAACCAAATTCCAGAAGAAATTAAACATAAAAGGTTTGATAGATTAAAAGCTTTATTTGAAAGCCAAGTGGAAGAAAACAACAAAAAATATATAGGAACTATTCAAAAAATATTAGTGGAAGGCTTAAGCAAAACTAACGCAAATATGCTTACAGGAAGAACAAATAGCAATAAGATTGTAGTTTTCGAAGGTAGCGAAAGCCTTGTAGGACAAGTAATTGAAGTCAAAATCATATCAGAGCACAAATGGTATTTAAAGGGAGAAAAAAATTTTTAAAATATTCTTAAAAATCTCTTTACTTTTTCAAATTTATTTGATATAACTATACCATAAAATTATGTTTACATTGAAGGAGCAAAATACATGGAAAAAGATATCAATAATTTTTTAGAATTCATAAAGTCAGATAAAAAACTATCAAAAAATACATTAGAATCTTACCAAAGAGATGTACTACAATATCAAGAATATTTAGAAGAAAAGAAAATGGATTATAAAGAAGTTAATAATGAAAATCTTTTAGATTACTTAGAATACCTAAAAGATTTGGATAAAAAAGCTTCAACAATTTCAAGACATTTAGCTTCAATTAGATTATTTTATCAATACTTGCTAAAAAATAAAATCGTAAAAGAAGATCCTACAAAAGGAATTCAATCACCAAAAATAGAGAAAAAGGCTCCAAGTATTTTATCTTCACAAGAGGTTTCACTTTTACTTGAACAACCAAATGGAGAAGGTTTAAAGAGTATAAGAGATAAAGCAATGTTAGAAGTTGCTTATGCTACAGGAATGAGAGTTACAGAAATCATTTCTTTGAATGTAAGTGATATAGATTTAGAAACATCATTAGTTACTTGTATAAACGGAAATAAACAAAGAACAATACCTTTGGGAAAACTATCATTATCTGCACTAAAGGAATATATGACAATTGCTAGACCCAATATGATTAAGGATGATAATGAAACTGCTTTATTTGTAAATGTAAATGGAAAAAGATTAACTAGACAAGGTTTCTGGAAAATAATAAAATTCTATAAAGAGCAAGCACACATTACAAAAGATATAACACCACATGTTTTAAGACATTCATTTGCAACTCACCTTTTACAAAATGGTGCAGATTTAAAGGCAATACAAACAATGCTGGGACATTCAGATATATCTTCAACACAAGTATATATGCAATTTCAAGACGATAGTTTAAAAAATATATATAATAAAGCTCATCCAAGAGCATGATTTCAAAATTAAAAAAGACCTAAAAAAGATTAAATTTTTAGGTCTTTTTTTAAAAATTTGCAAACAATTAACATAATGTGTTATAATATATTATATATGGGCATTTAGCCTTTATATAAATAACAAAAAGGGGTAGATTACATTATGGGAAAAAACTTTGATTCTCGGTTATCCAATAAAGGAAAAAAAGTAAGATTTGAAAATCCTTCCAGTGGTTGGAAGAGCA
>CAZTBY010000012.1:0-20179 GCA_964612395.1 uncultured Clostridium sp.
TAAAATATGTTTTTTCAAATTTTTCTGGTACAAATCTTGTTTTTCCTGTTTTTACTGCTTCTATTGCAGGTTTTGCTAACTCTTTCATTGCAACAAACCATTGATCTGAAATTTTAGGTTCTACAGTTTTACCACATCTATCATGTTTTGCAACATTATGTGTGTAATCTTCTATTTTTACTAGTGCTCCAATTTCTTCTAGCTTTTCTACAATTTTTTTTCTTGCTTCATACATGTCTAGTCCTTTATATTCTGGAACTAAATCATTCATTTTGAAGTTTTCGTCAAATACTTCTATTATATCCAAACCATGTGTTAAACCTGCTTGATAATCGTTTGGATCATGTGCTGGTGTTAATTTAACACAACCTGTTCCAAACTCTTTTTCAACAAATTCATCAGCTATTATTGGAATTTCTTTGTTCATTATTGGTAATATACATTTTTTACCAACTAAGTCTTTATATCTTTCATCATCTGGGTGTACTGCAACACCTGTATCCCCAAGCATTGTTTCTGGTCTTGTTGTTGCAACAGTTAAATATCTATCTTCCCCTACCACTTTATATTTTATATGCCAAAGGTGGGTTGGTTCTTCTTTGTAAATTGTTTCTGCATCTGAAATTGATGTGTTACATTCCGGGCACCAGTTTATCATTCTTTTTCCTTTATAAATTAGCCCCTTATCATATAACTTTTTAAATACTGTAAGAACTGCTTTTGATAGACCTTCGTCCATTGTAAACCTTGAACGAGACCAGTCTGCTGAGCATCCAAGTCTTTTTTGTTGTTTTACAATTGTTCCACCATATTCCTTAGTCCATGCCCATGCTTCGTCTAGGAATTTTTCTCTTCCTAAATCATGTTTATCTATTCCTTCTTTTTTTAGTTTTTCTACTATTTTAGCTTCTGTAGCTATTGCTGCATGGTCTGTTCCTGGAACCCATAAAGTGTTGTACCCTTGCATTCTTTTATATCTAATTAATATATCTTGAAGTGTTCCATCTAGTGCATGTCCCATATGTAATTTTCCTGTAACATTTGGTGGTGGCATCATTATACAGTAATTGCCTTTTGATTTATCTCCACTTGGTTTGAAATATCCTTTTTCTTCCCATTTTTTATATATTTTTTCTTCAAATTCATTTGGTTCGTATTTTCCTTCTAGGTTGTGATTACACATATTGCATCTTCCTCCCTTTATTTAATGAATAGTTAATAATTGTAGTAATTATTAACTATTTCAATTGTTCTATTTGTTTCAAATTAGTTCATATAATCGCGTAAACGTTTACTTCTGCTTGGATGTCTTAGTTTTCTTAGTGCTTTCGCTTCTATTTGTCTTATTCTTTCTCTTGTTACATCAAACTCTTTTCCAACTTCTTCTAGTGTTCTTGCCCTTCCATCCTCTAGTCCAAATCTTAGTTTTAATACTTTAGCTTCCCTCGGTGTTAAAGTATTCATTACTTCTTCTAGTTGTTCCTTCATAAGCGTAAATGAAGCTGAATCTTGTGGTGCTGGGCTATCTTCATCTTGTATAAAATCTCCTAAGTGGCTATCGTCTTCTTCTCCTATAGGAGTTTCAAGTGATACTGGATCTTGTGCTATTTTTTGTATTTCCATTACCTTTTCAACTGGCATATCCATTTCTTTTGCAATTTCTTCGGGACTAGGTTCTCGTCCTAGCCTTTGCAAAAGTAACCTTGATGTACGTATTAACCTATTTATTGTTTCAACCATGTGAACTGGTATTCTTATTGTTCTTGCTTGGTCTGCTATTGCTCTTGTTATTGCTTGTCTAATCCACCATGTTGCATAAGTACTAAATTTGTATCCTTTTGTGTAATCAAATTTTTCTACTGCTTTTATTAAACCCATATTTCCTTCTTGTATTAAATCTAGGAATAAAAGTCCTCTTCCTACATATTTTTTAGCAATACTTACAACTAATCTTAGGTTAGATTCTGCAAGTTTTTGCTTTGCTTCTTCATCACCTTCTAAAATTCTTTTTGCAAGTTCTAATTCTTCTTCATATGATAATAGCTGAATTTTGCCTATTTCACGTAAATACATACGAACTGGGTCATCTGTATTTATTCCATCAAAATTCATTGAATCTAAATCATCTAATTTTAAATTTTCAACTTCTTCTAAGTCATCTATATCTGGTTCTTCTATATCGTCATCCTTTAATACATCTACTCCCATTTCTTCCATTGCATCAAACACTTTATCTATTTGTTCTGGGTTTACTTCTCCAAGTTCTGTTGCAAGTTCTCCGTAGGTTATATTTCCTTTTTCTTTTGCCTTTTTAATTATATCTGTAACCTTTTTTTCTGCATCTTGAGTGTTTACTTTTTCTTCATTATTTTCCACATTTTCTTCTACTTTAACATCTTTTTCTTCTTCCATACTATCCTCCTCTTTTTTGGAAAAAAGCTTTATTTTATTAGTTTTTTTTGTATAATTATTTTGTTTATTTCTTCAATAATTTTTTCTCTTTCCTCTTTTGTTAAGTTTGGGTCTTGCTCCTTTTCTAGAAGCTCCATTTTTTTGTTATCTAGTTTTTCTATTTTATATGTATTTATTACATTTTTAATTGTTTTCTCGTCTGGTTCTATTTGATATTCCTCTGCCATTATTTCTGTAAGTCTGCTCATTGTTTCTTCATCTTCTGCAAATACGTTCATTATTGCATTTATATTACTATTTCCTTTTTCGTATTCTTCATACAATTTTTGTAATATTTTTTTGTTGATTTCTGATTTAAAATCTTCTAATCTTATTTCTTTTTTTATTTGTTCTATTACATTTTCTTTTTCTTGTATTAATAGTGCTATTATTGCTTTTTCGCGTTCTATAAGCTTTTTATCTACATCTTCTTTTTTTATAACTGGTCTTGGTTTTTTTTCTAAAGTTTTTATAGATACATTTTTATTTGTTGTTTTATTAATTTCAGCATAAAGTGCTTCTTTTGAAATGCTATATTCTTTAGATATTCTGTCTATATATAGTTCTTGTTCTATTTTGCTATCTACTGTAGTAAGTAGCTTTGCTGTTTCTTTTAAGAATTTTATTTTGTCGCTTACATTGTTTAGGTCTAGGCTTTTTTTTAATACTTTTGTTTTAAATTCAACTAAAGATATTGCATTATCTACAAGCATATTAAATCTGCCATTTCCATATTTTATAATATATTCATCTGGGTCTTTTGCACCCTCCATTTGAAGAATTCTAACATCACATCCAACGTTTTTTAAAATTTCTAGCCCGCGCATTGTTGCTGCTTGCCCTGCTCCATCAGAATCGTATGAAATAATTACTTTTTCTGTATATTTTCTAAGTAGCCTTGCTTGTCCTTCTGTAAGTGCTGTTCCGAAGTGATGCTACTACATTTGGTATTCCTCTTTGGTGAAGTGATACTGTATCCATATATCCTTCAACCATTATTATTCTACCCATATTTGCATTTTTCGCAACATTCATTGCATATAGGTTTCTTCCTTTGCTGTAAGCTATTCCTTCTGGTGAGTTTATATATTTAGGTTTTGAATCGTCTAAAACTCTTCCTCCAAATGCTATGTATTTGTTTCTAACATCTTGTATTGGAAATATTAATCTGTTTTTATAAATATCTGAATATCCATAACTTGTTTTTTTAACAAGATTTGATGTCAAGATTTGTTCATCTGTAAAGCCCTTTTCTCTAAGAAATTTGTATACTTCGTTTCCTGTTCCAGAATAACCTATCATGAACTTTTTTAATGTGTTGTTATCTAATTTCCTCTTTTTTACGTATTCTTGGGCTTGTTTCGCGATTGGTAAATAAAGGTTTTGATGATAAAAATTTGCTACAATTTCATTTATTTCATATACTTTTTGTCTTAATAAATCATTTTTATTTTCCTGTGCATTATCTGATGTTGGTAGTGCTATTCCTGCTTTTTCTGCTAATATTTGTATTGCTTCTCTATAGTTTACGTTTTCGATTTTGCATATGAATGAAATAACATCGCCTCCAACTCCGACAGCCAAAACAATGGAAAATTTGCCTATCTGGAGAAACAGAAAAAGAAGGCGTTTTCTCTTTATGAAAAGGACACAACCCTGAGAAATTTCTACCGCTTCTTTTTAATATAACATATTGTGATATGATATCTACTATATCATTATTTAACTTAATTTCATCAATCAAAGCTTCGCTATATCGCACCATATTTTAGCACCTTTCCTACTATATATTATTCGACATAAAGTTTTTTACACCTTCTTTTATTTACATAATTCGCCTACTGTTTTTCTTTAAATGCAATGTATATTTTGTCCTTTGTAGTTAATAATATTATTATAAATTTCTAGGAGGTGTATTTTTCAATGTCAGAGAATAAAAATAATAAAAACAACAAAAACAGCAAAAACAGCAATAGAAACAGTGAGAATAATAACAACCAAAACGAAAGAACAAATAACAACTGTAAATAGTTTAAAATAGGTAGCTTTTAATTTATAGCTACCTATTCATTTGTTTTATCATAGTTTCTCCAAATACTGCATAACCTTGAAGTGGGTTATTTACAAGTACATGTGTTATTGCTCCTATAAATTTACCATTTTGTATTATTGGTGCTCCACTCATTCCTTGTATAATTCCTCCTGTTTTTTCTATTAGATTTTGGTCTGTTATTTCTATTAACATGCTTTTATTATCTTCTGTGTTATTTTTATATATTTTTTTAATTTCTATTTCATATTCTTTTCTTGACCCACTATCTAGGCTTAATATTACAGTCGCCTTACCTGTTTGTATTTCGCTTTTTAGCGCAACTTCTAAACTATTTTGCTTATCTATACCAAGTTCATTTAAATCACTTAAAGTTCCATAAATTCCAAATTTTGTATTTAGGTTTATTGTTCCTATATTTTTATCCTCATCAATTATTCCTCTAATTTCGCCTGGGGTTCCTTCTTCGCCTTTTTTTATTTTTGTAATTGTGCTTCCATGTAGAGTTCCATGTTCTATTGTAATTAATTTATCTGTATCTCTATCTACTATTCCATGCCCAAGTGTTGCAATTTTTCCACTTTCTGGTTCATAATATGTTGCAGTTCCAATACCTACTGCTCCATCTCTTACCCATAATCCTATTTTGTATTTATTTTCTTTTGTTTTTACGGGCTCCATTTGTGCAGTATATTCTGTTCCCTCTCTTAAGTATTTTATTTCTATATCTTGCCCATTTGAAGCGTTTACACAATTTATTAGGTCCTCCGTTGTTGTAACTGTTATATTATCTACTGCTACAATTAAGTCTCCTTCTTTTATGCCTGTGTTTTCATATGGTTTTTTCCCTTCTACTTCAGTCATGCCAATTACTAAGACTCCATCTGAGTATAGCTTTAGTCCAATTATATTCCCTAATGGCACTACTTTTGTTGTTTTAACTGTTGTTACATCAACGTCTTTTACTTTTATTAAATTGAATAAACTTACTGCTATTGTTGTTTGGTTAGTTATTCCGGCTACTTGTTGATGTTTCTATTATGCTACTTTGTGTGTTTTTTAGTGTAACTCCCACAATCTCGCCTAAAGATAATTCTTCGTTTTCAAATAGAATTACTTTCTTTGGTATGTTGGATATGTTTACTGTGTATATTAAAATTATAAAAAGAAATATTATTAATAAAGTTCTTTTAAAAATTTTCAAAACTGGTCACCCTATATGTAGGGTAACCAGTTTTTAGATTAGTTATACTGTTTGTTCCTTACTGCAATAATTTTTATATTATCTATTTTATAATATCCAATTTGCACACATCCGTGTGAGTAGTGATCTGATAAGAAGCCAAATGTATCTGGTTGAGGATTATCTACCTGAATAAAGTATGAATCAGACATTTCTGTACCTTCAATCAAATATCCACTATCTTGAACTAGTATTCTCATGTTACCACTTGTTGTACTATTTCTGTCTGCAGAAACATTAATATGGAAAGAGGTTATTGGCTCAAATGTTTCTATATTATCAGTGTTTCTCTCTTTTTTATACCTGAACTTAGATATAGCTCCTGTATCTCCAGCTACAGAAAATGGACGTCCTGAAAAGTTTATACTAAACATATATCCCTCCAAATAGTCTCCTTTATCTACTACATTAAACATAAAGCCAACTGCATTAAAACTATCTCCCTTATTTACATGGTAATTAAATTGGAACTCTTGAATTGATATAAATTCTGATTTAAATGTTGCCCATGTTGCCCCTTTACCTGCTAATGTGCTATTTCCTGTCATTTCAACTATAGCACCTTCTTCAGATTCAGTAATTCTTATATTTGATATACTTCCATCTTTAACCGAATGGTCTCCACCATCCCAATATTCATCTGCATACCACGTATAATCTTTTGTCCAGTTTAAATCACTTAATGATATTCTCCATACTGCATAAAGGTCTATGTCTTTATCTTCATAAAATGCTTGTGAATCTCCTGGCATATATTTTACATCTGTAGAATCTGGTGTATCAGCCCAACCAACAAATACATACTTTGTAAACTTGTCATTTGTTGTTATTGAAGGAGTTGGATCATTTCCTAGTATCTTAACTGATACACCAATTTCTGCTTCTTGTGGGTCTGGTATATCATATATTCCAGTTATTTCTCCTCCAACCTCATATGTTGAATGATACCTTATTGTTATTCCTATTTTTCCTTCTAGAGTTTGTTTTTGGTAATATCGTTCTCTTGCTAGTGCCTCGTTATATGATTTTTGCTGAAAATATGCTATTTTACTATCTTCGGTTTGTTTGTAGTTTGCTTTATTTACTGCACAATAGTAACATGCTGTTTCTGATGATGTATCTGATATGTCATCATGTAAATAATAATATAATATACTTCCCGTATCACTCGTAAATTGTTTTTGTACATATTCCACACTTCTATAACTGGTATATATCATATTACCACATTGTTCACAATATACTCTATGGTAATTTGAATCTCCATCTCCACTGAAATATAATTCACCTGGATCTACATATTCTCTATTGGTTGTACTCGTTGCTATTGCATAATTATTATATGTTTTTAGCCCAATTGGTACGCCTTGGAAAAATGTTATTAATGATATATTGCTAAAAATTTGATTCCAATCACTATCTGTAAGCTGTGGTAATTTATATATATATTCTCCTGTTCCATTATAGTTTGATATTGCTAAATTTAAGTTTGTTACTATCGTATCTTTCATTATTTCATTTTTATGTTTTACTATTTCTGAAGTTTCTACTTCTGGGTCATTATCTTTATTTATATTAAATATATTAAAGTCAAGCTCTTTGGGGTCTTCTATAGTATTATTTGATTTTTTTTGTACTATTTTTAAGCTTTTATTTCCTAAATTCTGTTTTACCCAATTTGTAAAAGCATATGCTTCAACATAATAATTTATTGCACTAAAATCTTTATATATTGTACTAAACCTTGTATCATTAAGTCCTAATTCTTTTAATTTATCCGCTTTAATTTCTGTATCAATTATCTCTTTTTGTTTGTCTGTTGCAGCATTTTCTGGTTTAATACTAATACACCATTTTCCTTTATCTTTTCCATTTAATGCTTGGTATATTTTCTTATATTCTGTTGTATTTGTGCTATCCCCCCATAAAACAGAAATTGATTTATATCTACATGATTCTGATCCTATTTTTACATCATCTGAATTATCTATAAATTCTTTTTCTTTTGTTGTTGAATTTATTGTAAAGAAATTATCTTCACTTGAATCATAATAAAGTTTTTCATGTGTTATGTCATATACATATTTATACGTTTTTACAACGTAATCATTTGCTACTTCATCTTTATATAATACTTGTTCTTCTAATACTTCTGATTCTATATCCACATTATTGTTACACTCAACATCTGTCACTCCTTTATCGATGCATATATCTTCATCATTTTTAGGGTTTGTAGTATTTAAATGTGCTTTAGGTAGTTTGTCTCCAGAAGCAAGATATATTAAATATCCATCTTTATCTATTTCTTCACCATTTACTTTTCCATATACATATATTCTATTATCTAAAGTATAATTTACAACAAAATTTGTATTTTTGTCACATATATATCTTGCTGCATATGATATTTTATTGTTTAAAATATTCTTATATTCTTTTTTTGCTTTATTTATATCTGTCGTTAAGTTTTCGTATGAAACTGTTTCATTTTCCATATTTTCATTTATATATGTATACGTATAGGTTTCTCCATCTTCATTTGCTTTATATAATATTTCTCCCTCATCTGATGTTGTTGCTTTATTTTCAGAATCTTTTTCTGCAAATATTTGTACTCCATCTTCATTTGTTGCTGTTACAGGTACATATGTTGGTGCATATATGTAATACCCATCATACATAGTTACTGCTATAGCTGGTATATAGTTTAACATATATTCTTTTGCAGTACCTGATAAATGTAAACTATTTGATAAGCTTGTTATAAATGTATTTATTACTGCTTGTACATTGTTTCTTGTTGTTTGACTACTTACTTCACTTACCCATTCTGACCAATCTACTGTATTTATTTCAAATGCCATTATTCCTTCTTTAGTTGCCTCTGCAAGTTTTGTATCGTATTCGGATTGAAGTTTTAATGTTTTTTGTTGTAAACTTAGATAATATGATAAAATTATAATTAAAGGTATTGCAATAACTAAAAATATAATTGATAAATTTTGAATTTTCATATATCGTTCCTTTCTAAATTAAATATTCAATTTGTATCTCTGCATTTTCCCAATCTTCATCTGAAATACTTAAAAACTCTTTTACATTCTCTAAATCTAATACATATGTATTTTGATCCAAATATATAACCTCTGTTGATATTGCATTACCAACACTATAACTTGAATCATTAACCGTTATAATAGTCTCATTCTTTGGATTATAGTTATCCAATTTTATTTTTAGATTAGTGCTTGTAGCAGTATATTCGTTCTCAGAAATTCCTTGCTTTATAGTCATTTTTTCTACCAATGATTCAAATTTTGCTTTTATATCTTTACCAAATAAGTTTCCCCCATTTTTTTCATCTGGTATCATAAAATACCAGTAAGTGTAGTCTTTCTCGTCATCGTCGCTATTTTCATCAACATTAGGATCATAGTTACCACAACATGGAGTTGTAAAGAAAAAATCATATTTTTCATTACCACATCCCAAATTGTTAAAAAGATAGAATAGAGCTTGTCTTCCTGGCAACCACGATAAAAATACTATACATCTAATTCCATCTTTATCATTTAATGTATTTAATGCTGTATTCATCGCCATACCATAGCCCCAGTTCCCGTCATTCCTAGTAGCACTCTTTACCCAACTTACATCATCCGAAGCATTATATACAACATTTGGGGTACAATTTAATATAAAGTACACATTTCCTTTATCTTTCACTGCATCAATAATGTTTTGTACCATTTCTGTGCTTTGTGGAGAATTTTTAGACTCATTATGGTACATTATAGTCGTTCTTTCACAATCCAATATAACAGCAACTTCTAATTTTTTAGTTTCTGTTTCCTGAACTATTTTCTTTGTTTTTATTACAACATTTTTTTCTTTTTCTGTCTCTTGAATTTCTTTTGATATTTCTATATTATGCTCCACATTACTATTTGAATTTACTACTACCCCTGATGATGATGTTCCTATTATATATGTTTCTTTTCCTGTTAATTTATAAAATAAATTTTTAAACTGTGTTCCTAATGTTATATTTGTATTTTTTACACTTACTATTACATAATCATCTTTTTTTAATTCATATACTCCTTCACTTTCTACTTTATCCATTATTGTATTTGTATATACAGAATAATATTTATATTCTCCTGTTAGTGAACTATCAGTTGTTGTTGTTGCTCTTCTTGGGTTGTCATCAATTATCTGTGCTTCTATTTGAATGTCATATGCATTGCCTGTTGCACTTATTTTTTGTACTAATTTGTTATAATCAAATTCTGTTATTTTTCCTTGATTTGTAACTGTCTCAACAAAATCCGAAACTGCCACTTGTACAACCGTTTGTGCAATTTCGTCGTTTTTATTTGCCATTATTGTTAATGGAAGTACAAACATAAGTACTACCGCTACAAAAATTCCAATAATTGTCATTAGTGTATCTGACATAAACTTTTCCTCCTGGTATTTTAAAATTAGAGCAGTTACACCAAGTGTTCTGCCCTATAATACTTACATTTTATTTTCCTGTTGTTGTAACTAATGCAGAGCTACTAGCTTCTATTGCTATTGTGTCTTTTCCCATTATACTATAGATAATGTTTTTAAACTGAGTTCCAAAAGTTACATTGGTATTTTGCACTCTTGCTTTAATATAATCTCCCTGTTTCATTTTGTATGCACCATCATTTTCTATTTCACTTTCTATTGTGCTTTTATATTCAGAATAATAAATATTTTCCCCTATTTTATTAATATTTTGCCCTTTTTTTCCTGGGTTATCATCAAGTATTTGGACTTCTAATTCAACAGAATAAGAGTTACCTGTTGAATATAAACTCTGAATAAAATCATCATAGTTTTCTTCTGTTACTTTTCCTTCCTTTGCAGCAGTATTTACAAATTCAGCAACAATAGTTTGTACTGCAGTTTGTGTTATATTATCATTTTGATTTGCTGTTGCCATTACAGGAATTATAAATAACGTAACAACAGCAACCATTACAACAATTATTGTAATAAATGTATCTGACATACAACTTCCTCCCCATTCTTAAATTTTCTAATTTTTCTAATTTTTCTATATTTTCTCATATATTACATATGTTCTTGTCGTTCCTGGTTGAATTGTTATTCTAGTTCCATCTTCTGCTGTTCTATATACACCACCTGTTGTTATTTCCATAATTTTTTCTTTATATGTCTTTGTTCCTTCGCTTAAATACTTATTTATGTAGTCTTGTTTTTTATTTACTACTTCCTCCATTGAGCTAGGTTCAAAAGTTTCTAAATTTTCACCCTCTCTGATTTGTACAAATACTTTTTCTTTTACTTGTGTATATAATGCAGATATAACTGTATCCTCACCAACTGTTCTTCCATTATCTGTTTTTTCATTTGACCAACTATAATAATTTGTTTTATCAGAATACCACAAAACAGTATCTGCAGTGTCTTTTATTTTTGTCATAAGAGAAAAAACTACTGATAAAGCTACTATAAACATAAAAACTGCAAAAGCCATTTTTAACGCATCTGTTGCATTTTCCATTTTTTCCCTCCTCTTTTTTTGCTTATTCTGAATCAAATACGTATTATTTCTTATGTACTTGATTCAGAATAAGCTTTAAAGCTTATTCTGAATTTAATTAAGTAGTTGTTTATTCTTCTACTTTGATTGTTTTAACATATCCACCATCATCATACTCCAACGTTACTTTGTATTTTTTATTTAAATTAACAGTTGGGGTTTGTTTGTCTGTCCATTCGACCTTATGCTCTGTATTTGTTCCATTGCTTGAATTTACTGCTGATATTAAAGCTCTGATTTGACTTGCAGACTGATCTTCACCTTCATATGGTGTAAACTGAGCATTAAATGTTCTTATTGCTATAGCCTTTGATTGATCCTCAACTGATTTTTGTGTATCACCTGTTGAGTTCATTATTAAAACACCAACAGAAATTAATAATATAGAAATTAATATAGCGCCTGCTATAATTAAAGCTTTTGAAGCATTCTCCATATTCTTTCACCTCCTATTTTTATTTTTTTATTTGATTATAGAGCAAACTAATACTCTAAAAGTTAAAATCTTTTGTTATTCTACTATTTCCTCAAAATAAATTTTACTTACATATCCTGAATTTTTGTGGTACTCAATTTTAGTGCATTTAAAATTAACTAAATTAAAATTTTCTACAAACTTTGTTATATCATTATTATATATAGTTTCCATGGGATATGTTTTGCCATTTGTGTTCATTTTTATATCTAGTTTTATACTATTTACATCATTTTCTATATACTGCCCTTTTTCATCTTTTGGAATATTATTTTTTTCATTTTCATTTACAATTTTGTTTATTATAGTTGCAACTTCTGTGCCATATATGGTTTTATCTAAATAATACTCATACTGGCTATTAAATTTTTTTATATTTTTAATATCCGTATTTTTTGTTATTAATAACCCACATGCAGAGCATACTATAATTATAATTGGAATTGCTATTGCAAATATTGTTTTTTTCATTTTATTACCTACCTATATTATAACTTTTTTCGTCAAAATTTGCAATGATTTTTAAGTTATTTCTTCAAATGTTATTTTTGTTACTTTCCCATTACTATATTCTATATTAGTACATTTAAATAGGTTTAGTATTTTATCATTCTTATCTTCTTGTAAAATTTTTGATGATAAAAAACTATTTTTTTCATCTTCAGACCAATCAGTAATATCTTCATTTTTCATAAAAACTCTTGTTCCGTTATCTTTTTGTTTTGCAATTCCAACAACAGTTATAACATCTTGTGCAGATAAATCTTCTCTATCTTTATATATTTCAAAATTTTTATTATATTTTTGTAGTTCAATTGTATCAAGTTTTGCAATATACTCATCTGAAGTCTGACTTAATCTACCATGCAAGTAAACCCCTGTACAGAGAATTAATAATGCAAGCAATACTGCTCCTATAATAATTAGTGCTTTTGTTGCATTTTCCATATCTTATAAATCTCCTACTCTTTAAATTTAAAAGTCATACTGCTTACTCTGCCTTCTGCGTTATATGTAATATTTTGGCATGTATAGATAGATGTTTTACTTTCATTAACAAACTCTTTTATTTTATTTGCATCTAATTCATTCCCTTTACTATCTTGCACATGAACTGTTACTTTATATTTTTCATTTTCATCATATTCTTTGTTATTCTCTTCGGCTTTATTAATAACAGTTAATACCTCTGTTCCATAAAGTAATTTCTTATTATAAGCTTCCCATTCGTTATTCCAAGCAGCAAGCCTCTCTACTTCTTCTTTAGTGCTTTGTGCATTCCCCATTCTTGAGATATTACTAAACATATACACAAGCATACTTAATGTAATTATTCCTAATAAAATTCCACCTGCTATTAAAAGTGCATGTGTCGCATTTTCCATGGTTCTATTCCTTTCTCTTAAGATAATGTGTTGAGTTCTATTGAGTTGAAGCTTTCAGTCATCGCAGTCATTCCAATTGCAACTAATGGTACAATTAGGTATCCCACAAATAGCCCAATCATAGGAGCAAAGCCAAATATTTTACCAATTAAACCTTTTCTTTTAATTAGCTTCTCATTTGATTCTTCACGTTTTGCTTGGTAATATTCTCTTTCATTATCTAATTCATCAAAAGCTTCTGAAATAGGGATTTTTTCAACAGCTGCCTGTAAACTCTCAATTATTTGTATTAACTGAGGAAAAGCAATTTCTTCTTTTAATTCTTCCAAAGCTTCCCATGCTCCAGATTCATAATTATTAACACATTTTGAAATTGGTTCTCTAAATATATTTGAATATCTTTCTAACCATTCAAGAATCATTTCAACATTTACCCTCTCAATTTTCATAAGCATTAATATAATTGTTTGGTACTCCATTACTTCGTTTTCCATTTCTAATGCTCTTAACTTTTTCTGTAAAATTAACATCCATGTTGGAGCACAATATCCTAGATATCCACATATAAATGCAATTAAAAGTTCAAACCATTGAAAGCTTTCTTTATTTATTACTTGCAATTTTTCCATTATCTGCTCTGCTGCTGTTTTTAATTCTTTATCATTTGCTGTTTTATAATACTCTGTTTGTGGTAAATATTTTATTATTTCTGCTTCTGTAACTTTTGATTTTCCTTTATATTTATTTAGTACTTCATTTTGTGCTTCTGTAACTTTCATTGCCTCTGCTTTATCTTTTTCCGTCATTGAGCCAAGTAAGTTATAGTCTGATGTTGGCTCGTTATATATGTAGTCTACTGCTACCTTATGTCCAAATGAGAATAGTAATATAATAATTAATGCTGTAACAATTGCTATAACAACTTTATTAACATATAGTGTTTCAATTTTTTGTTTTGATGCTGCTTCTTTCATTAATTTAACAACAATTCTATGTTCTTTTGTATTTTTTTTTGGTATTATTAAATCCATTATTTTCTTTACAATTGGTTTGTTATATAGTTTTACCTGCCACACCTTACTTTGGTCTTTAAAATCAACCTTAATTCCACCTGTATCTTTTATTTTTCTAGTTAAATAGTAACATACAAATGTAAGCACAACCAGTGCTATTTGCACCATAAGTCCACCTTTTCCATCATAAAATTGTGCAGTAAATGAGAAATTGCTAATAGCCCAATCTTTTAATGGCGCCATAAATAATACTGGAAGTATTGCTATTACAGATAAACTTTGAAAAACGTAGTCTAGCTTGTCTCTTTTTAATATTTCAAGTTGCATTTCTTGTGTAATGTTGTTTAAGTTTTTAAGGTATAACGAAGCCCCATCTTTGTCTGTTCTATCTCCAAATTCTCTTGTTAAATAAGATATTCCAGCAAACTCTTTTAAAAAGCTATTTGGTGCAACATCATAATATTTTTCAAGTTCTGTTTCTGGATCTTCTGAAATTAGTATCTCATAAATTCTTTGTCCTTGAATTGAAACTTCTAATTCGTCATTTTGAGATACCTGGTATATTGCTTCTTCAACCATATTAAATTCATGGTATGCATGTCTAATTTCTGCAAAGAAATCAATTTGTTGTTTTAATAATTTGGTATCATACTTATCTATCATACCAGACATAAGTGTTTCTATTAAAAATAGCTCAAATAGTAGTAATATTACTAGTAATAATGGGTCTGATTTTGTAAAGGTAATTACAATTATTGTAATTGGAAAAATAATACATAATGCCTTTGTAATAATACTTGCAGTTTGTAATCTTGTTTTATACTCATCTTGCATATGTATAATTTCTAATTTTCTTCTAATTTTAAGAACATATCTTTTAAACACAGGGACAGAAGTATAAAAATTATATAATTTTTGATAAATAACTTCTGTTGAATATTTATTTTGTTTTGTTCCTTCTCTTAATTGTCTAATCTTCTTCATGTCACCTTTGTTTGTTTTTGCTTTAATTATTAGATATGCTACTACAATTAAAGCAAACAATCCACCTGTTATTCCTAATATGTAGTATATTACTTGATTTGACATTTAGTTTTCACCTCATTTTTTTGCTACTTTACTTGCTTTTCCCCAGTTTCTTTCAATAAACTCATCAAACTCTTCTGCATCTTTAGCATTCATATTATTTCTCATCTCTCTAATATTGGTATCTGATATTTTATTTGTTAAAACATAGGTATCATTATGATATTCCATAACGTTCACATATGTGTATAGTTCTTTATTTGTTACTTTATGAAAGTATCTTGTTGCATTATCCATGAATTTTTCAACTTTTCCTTCAATTGTTTTTTCTTTTCTGTAATCATATGTATATTCGCCTTTGTCCTCAATTGGAATACATTCTGTTACTCTTTCTATATATCTTCTTCCTCTAAAGTCTTTTACTAAGTGTATATCAAAGTTTAGTACTGATACAACTTGTTCTTCTGCTATTTTCTCGTCTGTAAATGTTCCTGCTCTTAGCATTGAGTTTCTTAGTGCTGTTATTAAGTTTGGAAATGTTTTAGCATGGTGAGTAAATAATGTGAACTTAGAGGCAACCTGTGCTGATTGAATCATCCAAGATGCTACGGGGTCTGTTGCAACCTCTCCGAATTATATTAACACTACCGTCAGTTTTCTTTTGAACATCCAAACATTCCTGACCTGATATAGTTTCTGTTTCCCTCATTGAAAGGATATTTCTTGTTGGGTATATTTTTCTTAAATGCAACTCAAAAGCAGTTTCTGTGATACGTAAGTTCATTGTTTCATATATATTTTCTATCATAGCCATAAGCATTGTTGTTTTACCACAACCTTGCTCACCTGTAAGTGCTAATATTCTGGCACCTTTTACAAGAAATTTTAAAAGATTTATTGCTTCTTCTTTTCCATCTACAGTAATTATTTGTTCTAATGTTGCTCTCTTTACGTCGAACTTTCTTACAAAGAATGCCCATGTCTCAGACATACTTGGTCTAACAACAACAACACGAGAACCATCTTTCATTTCATTGATTTTGTAACCATTTGTATCTGATAACTGTCCTGGATTGTTATATTTGTAGATATTTTGGCAAACCCTTTTTAACTCACTTTCTTTTCCAAATGAAAGAAACGCTAATCTAATAGATTTACCTTGGAAAAATATCCAGATACTGTCACAAGCTCTTGGAACTTTGTGTTCAGATATTTGTTCTAGGTAATCTCCATCTGTTTGGGCAACTTGGCTTAAGAAACTCTCTGGAAGACCTGAAACACCACCTGAAACGCCATCTATATTCATATCTCTTATTTCATCAATAGAACTGTATCCTTTATAATGTTGATATATTCTTTGTGTTACAATATTTAATTTATCTGCAAAATTCAAGTTGAAGTTTTCCTTTTCGTAAATTTGACCTATTTCTTCTTCTGTTATAACATAACTAGGCTTTGATTCTCCTTCAATATATTTCAGAACTGCTAAATCATATTTTTTTATCATTTGTGTTAAAGCTTCGTAGCCAAAGTCCTTTTTATACATATGCAATAAAATATCGAATTTATCTTGTGCTGATAAAAGTGAAGGTACATCAAATGGAATAGCTTTAGATATATTAATTTCATTTACACCATATTCTTTATATAATAAATCATAAATCAGTTCTTTAATATATTTTTTGTCATTTACATCACCATATGTACAACCTTTTAATGCTTTTCTTAATTCATATTTTTTTGCTTTTCTTCTTTTTAATTCTTCTTCTGATAGACCTATATCATACAAGTTTACTTTTGTTATTTCATCAAGTCTTTGTTTAATAAAGTCCATCATACTATCTAGTGTATAAGACTTTTCATCTATAGCATTTTCCTCTACTTCAGCATTCTTATTTTTCTTTATCATGTAATAAATTAATATTCCAAATATTATTAATACCATTAACATTAAAAGTACATTTACAATGTTCATATGCATTCTGTGCTCCTCTCTTTTTTTTATACTTGCACTTGTAATTCTTTTAATTTTGTTATTATACGCTCTCCAATTTCTGAAATAGCTTCCATTATTGGTGCTTGTATACTATTTTGTTTTACTTTTCTGTGGTTAATTATAAAATCCGCTAGATTTCCTTCATTACATGCTTCAAAAAATAAAGTATTATAAGGTATTCCATAAACCTCTGGTAACCTTTCTGTTCTTTGTAGGTTTCTAGCGTTATATTTTGAGTATTTATCATACTTTCCTAAAAGGAAAATCGTATTATATTCATTAATTGATGCACATTTTTTCTTGTTTATTAAAAAATCTTTTATTGCCTTTATTCTTTGTGATGTATTTGCAATTATAAGATTACTTTCGTGTATTATACCTTGAATGTAAGGATCTTCTAGGCTTCCTTCAATATCTACAAATACTAAGTCATAAAATTTATTTGCCATTTTTATAATGTTTCCCATATATTCCTTCTGTTTTTCATAGTTATCTCTTGGAATATTATTATCTGTTAATATTTCAAGCCTTTCTTTAAAAATTGTTTTTGTATAATTTGTTATTATTTCTGGAGAAGTTTTATTACTTGCAATTGCTTTTATAACTCCTGTTATTCCAGACTCCAAATCAGTTCTTGGCATATTTGTTTTAGATTGAACCCAGAAGCATTCTTGAAGACTTGTATCATTGTATTTTGTATTTATTAGCAAAATTCTGTAATTTTGCTTTATTGATAAATATGTGGCAATTCCAGCCATTGAAGTTGTTTGTGCTGTTTCAATTTTATCATTCCCATAAAAAGTTATAACTGACATTTTTTTCTTCCTTTCTTCTATTGCATTAAATGTTTTTTAACATCTTTTTTACGTCTCCCATCCTTATTTCTGGAGCTATTTGCGAAATGATTTCCAAAATTCCCTCTTTGTATTGCATTGATAGTTCTTTAAAGCTAATTCGTGCATTTCTTTGATTTTCTATAATTATAGAATCATCTCCTGCTTCAAAAGGAAAATATATGTTTTCTTTATTCCATCTTACTGCATAATAGAAAGATAAAAAGTTTAAGTATTCGTCTTCATCTTTTTCCATGTTTTTTGAAAACAATATTTTAGTCATAGCCATTTTTTCTTCAGATTTTCCAATTACCTCTAGTCCTTTTTTCAATGAATAGTTATCAAAAGCAGTAACAAAATAATTCTTATCTGCATTTTTCATTTCCAAGCCTTCAAACATTTCGTTGCTATCAATATCTGCTAGTATCATATCATATTCAAATTTTTGGTTTCCATTATATTCAATTATTTCTTGTAATGTTTCAAATCCTATCGCAATATCTATGTCTTCATATGTTGTTATATACTTTCTGCTGGGCATAATACAAGGTACAGTGTACCTTGTTTTTTGCAACACAGTAGAATCTATTATTAGGATTTTCAAATCATTTTCTACAAGTATCTTAGCTATGTATATTAATAAATCAGTCTTATCATATGCACCTATAAATCCTATTTTTTTCAAGTTGTTTCCTCCTAATAAAATCTTTTATTATTTTAATCCTGATAAGTAATCCTCTCTTGCTTGTTTTGCATTTGTAATTTGTTTTTGCATTCCTGATTCTACATTTGATTTTGCTTCATCAGAATATTGATTTAATAAACTGTTAATTGGATTTCTAATATTTCCTGAATTCATATATTTATTTGCAATGCTTTCTCTTGCTGTTGCTACTATATTTGGATCGGATTGTATTAATGCTACAACCTCTTCTGATGGGCTATATGTATATACGGATTTTTCTTGCATTCCTGGCTCAACATATCTTGCCAAATATAGTTCAGAAGATGTCATTTTATATGATTCGACTATTGCACTATTTAGTAATACAATTTCGTCTTCAGTTAAGTTAAAACCTATTGTTTGATCAAATAAGCTAACAATTGATTTCTTTGATATAACTATTAAGTCTTGTGCATTCGGTAATCTTAGTCTTATATCAACATATTCACCTTCCTCAAGTGTTGTTGGCATTGTTATCATATTATATTCCACATATCTTAAGGAATCATCCATGTCTTCCATTTCTGATGGTATTAACATGCTTTTTGTTAAAATTGTTCCAGCTTTTAAGTCTATTTTTCCTTTGTAAAGATTAACTGTTTTTTTTCTGTCACCCGTACTCGTTGGAACTTCGGTTGTCAATTCTGTTGATGGTGTAATGTAATCAGTTGTTTTATCTGTTATAGGTATTTCTACTGCTTCTAGCATGCTAGGATCTAGCTCATTTCCTGCTTTCAATTCACTACCTGTTTTAAGTTTGTATACAATTGCATATTGTAATTGTTGTTCTTCTTTTTCTTTATCAACTTTTGGTTTTATTACTAAAAGATAAATAGCTGCTCCTATTAATGCTGCTATTATAAGCATCACTAAAGCTCCTAATAGAAATGAATTTCTTACTTTTCTTTGCATTGGATTTGATGACATAATTATTCCCCCTAATTTCTTATTTTATTTATTATTATTCTACAACAAAAAACATTAAAATACAATATTTTTTATTTTTTGTCATACATTTTTCATATTTTTGTAACATTTTTGTAACATTGTTTTTTAAACTTTTTTCTAGAAATTTCTAGTTTATTTTTTTATTTTTTGCACATCATAAATGTTGAAAAGCACGAAATTGCTTTAACAAGTTTTTTTATCCTAGGAGGTGAAATTAAATGGCAAACACAAATTCAAACAGAACATTAGTACCAGAAGCTAAAGATTCTTTAAATCAATTCAAATATGAAGTAGCTACAGATATGTGTGTTAAAAATATATTTAAACACTATCTACTAGCTACTTCATTTTTATCTATGCCGTTTTCTTTTTTAATTCTTTCATTTCATTTAATTCATTAAATTTAAAATAAATATTTATTTCTTTATTT
>CAZTBY010000013.1:0-13740 GCA_964612395.1 uncultured Clostridium sp.
AAAAAGGTGTGTTATATTTAAAATGTAATGAGGAGGTAATAATATGGTAGTAGAAACAACCAAAAATCAAATGGTTTTAAACAAAATAGTAGGGCAAAAGAAAGAAAATAGGCAGGTCGAAACAGATGTAATAGTAAATGATATTAAACCAGATGTATTAAAAGTTATAAATACAAATGGAGTAATTAATATATATAAAAAAGATGTAATGGATGGCAAAATTAGAATAGATGGAGCAATAAATACTTACATAATATATATAGCAGATGATGAGCAAGGAAGTATAAGAAGCTTAAATACAAGTATAGATTTTACACAAGTTATAAATATAGATAACTGCAAAGAAAACATGCAAGCAGATGTAAGAGTTTCTATAAAAGATTTTGATACAAAAATTATAAATGGAAGAAAGTTAAATATAAAGGCAAAACTAGATACAAATGTTAATATATATGCAAATGAAAATTGTGATGTTATAACAGATGTTGGAAAAGAAGAGCCTATAGAAAAACTTGCAAACACTCAAACAATTACTTCACTTGTTGGAAGTGGAAATAATAAAGTGAGTTTAAAAGATACAATAGCAATAGATATGGCAGATGAAATGGCAGAAATAATGAAAGTGGATTTTGAAATAATTAATGAAGAAACTAAAATAAGCTATAACAAGGTACTTTCAAAAGCAGATGCATCTATCAGAATAATGTATTTAACTGAAGATAATAGAATTAATACGGCAGCAACCCAAATTCCAATAATGGGTTTTGTAGATATGCAAAATGTTAATGAAAATTGCGAATGTGAAGTACAAAACAACTTAAATAATCTTATAATAAAGCCAAACAGCAATGGGGAACACTCAATTTCAATAGAGGCGGATATTGATATTACATGCCTAGCTTATGAAACAAAGCAAATAAACATGATAGAAGATTTATACAGCATATCAAAAGATATTACTTTTTCCCAAAGAGAAATTAATGCTGTAATAGAGCGAAATAGAATAACAGACATGTATACTGCAAAAGAAAACATTAGAATACCAGAGGTTACAGGTCGTGTATTAGACGTGCAAATTGTTCCAGCAATAAATAACATGCAAATTAGAAATGGAAAAGTAATTTATGAAGGAAATTTAAGTTTAAATATAATGTTCGAACAAAGTAATGGGATAAATACAAGAAGAGTAGATTTGCCATATAATTTTGATATAATTTCAGATAAAATTGAAGAAAAATCTATGGTAGAAACAATACTTAAAATTAAGCAAAATGACTTTATAATAAGAGAAGGAACTATTGAGGTTACAATAGGTGTAGAGTTTAACTTATCAGAACAAAAAAGTAGAAAAATAAATATGATTGAAAATATAGAAATGGAAGAAAGTAAAGAATGTAATACATACAGTATGGTAATTTACTTTGTAAAACCAGGAGATACACTTTGGAGCATTGCTAAAAAATTCAGGAGCACAGTAGAAGACATTGCTAAAATAAATGATATAGAAAATGTAAATAAAATAAGTGTAGGTCAAAGATTATATATACCAAGGTATTGTGGTAGAAAAGTAGCAGTATAAAAATGGATAAAATCTACTCAAGGCATAAAATAAAATTGCCACAAATTAAAAGTAACGGAGAAAATAGTTTAAAAATACAAAAGATATTTTTTATGATTTTAATACTTGTAATTTCAAACATTACGAGCCACAAAATTTTAAAATCGATAGATCCAATTTTTGAAGGACTATGCAATGCAAAAGCACAAAGTATAGCAACAGATATAACAAATAGAAAGTCAACAGATGTACTTGCAAAGTATAATTATAAAGACACAGTAGAACTGATAAAAACTGAAGATGGAAAAAGTAATGTATTAAAAACAGATATAGTAACAATAAATGAAATATCATCAGATATAGCCATAGAAATACAAAATGAATTAAATGAGATAAGTAAACAAACAATAGAAATTCCAATAGGAAGTTTAACAGGTGTAAAATATTTTGCAGGAAGTGGACCGAGAATAAAAATTAAGATTATATCAACAGGGCAAATTGCAACAGATATTAAAACAGAATTTGAATCTGCAGGAATAAATCAAACAGTTTATAGAATATATTTGAATCTAGAGTGTAATGTCTCAATACTTACTTCATATAAAACAATGCAAGAAACAATACAAAGTCAAGTATTACTTGTAGAGACTGTAATAATGGGAGATGTTCCAACAACATATTTAGAAATGGAAAAGCAATAGTGTTAGTGGAAATAAATATTTTGAAAATTATTTATTTCCATTGACACTATTGCTTTATAGATATATAATATAAGCAAAAAAGGAGCACAAATGAAGGAAAAACTAATTAATGTTGTATTAATGATAATGATAATACTAACGTCACTTGCAATAATTCCAGAAAAGCAACATTATAATATAATAAAAATTTGGATATTACTTATATGTGCAGCATTATTACTATTATTGATACTTGCAAACTATAAAAAATTTAAGCTTGATAAAAAAGACTACGTAATTTTAGGCTTTGGCTTTTTAATATTCATAAGTTTTATAAATTCAAATAATACCATAACATCATTATTAGGAGAAAGAAATAGATATGAAGGAATGCTAACCTTATATACATATATTTTAGTATATATGTGTGCAAAAAAGTTTCTAAATTACAAAAAGAAAACCTTACTAAGAATTTTTCAAGTATTATATATGATAATTGGAGTATTAGGAATAGTACAAAATTATGTAACATATCCAACAAGCTTGTTATTGCCAATTTTAAACAAAGGGGTATGTGGAACATTTGGAAATACAAATTTTATGGGAAACTTTACAAGTATGGGACTACCACTATTTATAATAACATATATATTGGATAATGATAAAGTCAGTTTAAGTACAACTGTAGTAATATTTTATTGCTTACTAGCATGTAATGCTAGAAGTGGGTGGGTTGCATTTATTGCTTTTTGTATAGTATTAATTATTTATTTAGTAAAAAATTTTAAAAAAGAATATATTAAAAGAATTTTCGTATTAATTATTGCCTTTATAGCTATTTTTACATTGGTATATACACAAAAAAACAGCTTCTTAAAAAGGAAAATAAATACAACAAAATATGATATTAGCATCATGAAAGAGTCTGGAATTTTAAATGGGAAAATTGGTTCTGGAAGAATACAAATTTGGAAAATTGTTATTGATTTAATACGGAAAATATCCAATTTTGGGAGTAGGACCAGATAATTTGAAAAATGGAATTGTTAAGAACGTAACAGACGAAAGTTTTGAATATATAAAATCACACAATGCTATACCAGATAAAGCGCATAATGAATATTTACAAATTGCAGTAACACTAGGAATACCAGCATTGATGGTATACGTTATATTTTTAGGAATGATAATATTTCCTAATTTTAAATACATATTCAAACAGAAATATAGGTTTATATTATTAAGCATTATAGGAAGTTATTTAGTACAAGCATTTTTCAATATAAGTACAATAGGAATAGCACCACTATTTTGGTTTGTACTAGGAATAATAGATAATAAAAATATAATAAAAAATGGAGGAAGTAATGAAGTTTAATTTTATGAAGTATATAAACAAAATAAAGAAAATTATTTTAAGTAATAAAAAAATAACCTCAATAGTTATGGCGTGTTTGATTGTGTTAATAACAATATTTATAATTTCATCATGTATTAAAGAACCAAAACAGGGAAATTCAACTGGAAACAGTTATAATAATGGAACAGCTACACAAGAGGGCAAATGGATATATTATATAGAAATGGATAACAGCGAAGCTATTGGTATATGCAAAATAAAACAAAATGGTAAACACACAAAAAAAGTAGCTGATGGAAATTTTATGCGGTTTAAATGTTATAGATAACTACATATACTGCATAGAAAAAGATGAAGAAAAAGGACAAAACAACTTAATAAAAATGAAAACAAATGGCAAGAAAAAAGAAATTCTTGCCCAAGATGTTGATGCAAGCCAAGTTGTAGCAATGGAAAAATGGGTATACTATTTTAAAAATTCTAACCTTTATAGAGTAAGAACAAATGGAACAGATAGAGAAAAAATATCAGATAGAAAAATATCATATTACCAAATTGTTGATGGTAAAATATATTATATATACAGCATAGAGGGTTCACAATATATAGCAACAATGAAACTAAATGGTAAAAAAGCAACCAGAATTTCTAAAATTGATACAGGTATGCAGTGCCAAGCTTTATATGTTAAAGGAAAGAAAATCTATTATTTGGTAACAGGAATAGAAGACAATGTAGACAAAGAAATGTACTTGTATAAGATGAATAAAAAAGGTGAAAAAATAACCAAAGTATGTAAAATTGATTCAAATGTTAAAGAAGTGAATATGCAAAAAGATGCAATATACTATACAACTGTAAACGACTATGAAAATTTTACAATTAAAACCATAAAATATAATGGTACAGATAAAAAAACAATAAAGAAAATTAAAGCATCTGATAATCTAAATATTGTTGAAAAATGGGTTGTAACAAATACTTTAAATGAGGACTATGATACAATTTTACAACTTATTAGCAAAGATGGTAAAAAAGAGAAAAATTTATAGGGATAGGTAAAAGGTGGAATTTATGCAAATTGATTATAAAAACATAATAATAGATGTAAAAGAGGGAATAACAGTTAGTGAGCTTTTTAAGGATGAAATCCAAAAAGCAAAAGGCAAGGTTATAGCATGTAAATTTAATAATGAAATTAAAAGTTTGAATTTTAAGATAAAAACTAATGGTAAACTAGAATTGATAGACTTAAATAATAAAGACGGAATGAGAATATATAGGAGGGGTCTTGTATATATAATAAGCAAAGCTATAAATGAAATTTACCCAGGGGCATTAATGACAATAAAATATCAACTTTCAAATGCAATGTTTTGTACAGTTGAGAATTTAAAAATTACTAATGAAGTAATAAGTAATGTTAACAAAAGGGTAAAAGAGATAATAAAACAAGATTTGCCAATCGAGAAAAGATTTATGACAAAAGAAGAAGCGGAGGAATTCTATAAAAAAGAAAATACATTGAAAGGCAAATTACAATTAGATTTAAAGCAAAAAAAGGAAGTCACACTGTATTATTGTGAAGATTATTATAATTACTTTTATGGAGTATTACCAATATCAACAGGTTTTGCAGAAGCATATGAAATTACAAAATATTCAGATGGTTTTTTAATAAGGTATCCAAGCAAAGATAATCCATATGAATTATCAGAATTTCAAGATACCCCAAAATTATTTGAAACACTTGAGGAATATCAAAAATTACATAAAATTTTAAATGTAAATACATTATACAAATTAAATTCAATTGTAAAAAAAGGTGATATTCAAGAATATATTTTACTAGACGAAGCTTTACATGAGAAAAAGATTGGAGCAATAGCAGATAATATAGCAAACAATAGAAAGATTAAACTAGTTGCGATAGCAGGACCATCATCTTCAGGAAAGACAACATTTGCAAAAAGACTTGGACTTCAATTAAGATTAAATGGCTTAAAACCAGTAATAATATCTGTTGATAATTATTTTGTAGAAAGAGAAAACACTCCTGTAGATGAGGAGGGAAAATACGATTTTGAAAGTATTCAAGCAATAGATACAAAGCTATTAAATAGTGATTTAGTAAAATTGTTAGCAGGTGAAGAAATAGAAGCACCAACATTTAACTTTCACACAGGACACAAGGAATACAAAGGAAATAAAATAAAACTTGCTCCAGACGAAGTGTTAGTAATGGAAGGAATTCACTGCTTAAATGATGAGCTTACATATCTAATTCCAAAAGACCAAAAGTTTAAAATATATATAAGTTGCTTAACAGTTTTAAATATTGATTACTATAACAGAATTTCAACAACAGACACAAGGCTTATTAGAAGAATTGTTAGAGATTACAACTTTAGAGGATATAGTGCAAAACATACTTTAGAAATGTGGCCATCAGTAAATAGAGGGGAAGTAAATAATATTTTTAAATTCCAAGAAAAAGCAGATTGCATGTTTAATTCTTCATTAATATATGAATTAAGTGTACTAAAAAAATATGCAGTTTCATTATTAAAAGAAATCGATGCAACATCACAACTGTATTCAGAAGCAAAACGATTAATTGCAATGCTCTCATACTTTGAAGATATTCCCGATGAAGCAGTACCAACACATTCTTTACTTAGAGAATTTATTGGTGGAAGTATATTTAAGGAGAATTAAATGGAAAGTTTATTTACAGAGATAGATGAAGAATTTGTGTGCGAAAATTGTGGGCACAAGGTACCAAAACTTGGCTATTCATGTAGAAATCATTGCAATCTTTGTTTATACTCAAAACATGTTGATAAAAACCCAGGAGATAGAGCAGAAGAATGCCATGGAATGCTTGAACCAATTGGAATTGAGAGTAGTTCTAAAAAAGGATATGTAATAGTATATAAATGTCAGAAATGTCGGAGCAATTAGAAAAAATAAAGTTGCAAAAGATGATAATATGGACTTAATAATTAAGCTAAGCTCAAATGGTGGAATGATGTAACAAAAAACAAGCAGTACTAAAAAAGTATTGCTTGTTTTAGTTTTTAATGAATATTTTGTAGAGCTTCAATTCTATCATCGATACTTGGGTGAGTATCAAATAATCCAGCTTTTTTCTTTCCGTTTTTTTTGGCTTTAAATGGACTTACAATAAATAGGTTTGCAGTTGCATTGTTAGCAGTTTTTAATTCATTAGGGTCACTATCCAATTTTCTTAAAGCAGAAATTAATCCATCAGGGTTTCTTGTAATTTCAACTGCAGTACTATCTGCTAAATATTCTCTATTTCTAGAAAGTGCCATTTGCATTATTTTTCCTAATATAGGCGCAAAGATTAAAAGAACAAGACCAATTAGCATCAAAATTCCATTTCCTTTACTATCGTCATCTCTATCTTTAGAACTATTCCACAAGAAAGAACGATAAAATAAATCAGATATCATAACTAAAAAACCAACCATAACTGTTACAACTGAAGTTAATAATATATCATAATTTTTAATATGACTCATTTCGTGTGCTATAACTCCTTCTAGCTCGTAATATTCTAGTTTATCTAAAAGGCCAGTAGTAACACAAATAATAGAATGTTCAGGGTTACGACCCGTAGCAAAAGCATTAGGCTGAGGGTCATCTACAACATAAAGTCTAGGTCTAGCAGGAAGCCCAGAAGAAATCATAAGTGCATCTAAAATATGTACAAGTTTTAAATCTTCTTCTCCATTTGCAGGTCTTGCCTTTGTAACTGATAAAATTATTTTATCGCTATTGTAATATGAAGCAAAAGCAGTGATTATAGAAAACAACATTGCAATAGTAATTGCCATAGGACCACTAATATCACAAGCCATAGAAATGTAATATATAATTAAAGTAATTACAATTATAAAACCTGAAACTATAAGACTAGATTTAATTTTGTTTTTCTTAATATTTTCAAACATAAAAATCACCTGTCAAAATTATAGCATAATTAAAATTAATTTACAATTAAACTTTACTTTTTGCATTAAATAATATAAAATATATGTAAAAAGGGGAAAAACATGAGTATTTTAAAAGATACAAAATTCATAATTAATAAATATCATATAACAGCAAACAGAAACTTAGGACAAAACTTTTTAATAGATGATGATGCAGTAGCTGGTATTGTTGATGCAGCAAATGTTTCAAAAGATGACTTAATAATAGAAATAGGTCCAGGGCTTGGCACACTTACAAAAGAACTACTAGATAGAGCAGGAAAAGTTATATGTATTGAACTAGATAAAAGAATGCTAGAAATATTAAATGACAGATTTTCAATGTATGATAATTTTAAAGTATTAAATGATGATGTTCTGAAAGTAGATTTAAAAAAACTAATTGCAGAAGAAAAAATCAAAAAAACAAAAATAGTTGCAAATTTACCATACTACATAACAACACCTATAATAATGAAATTGCTAGAAGATAAGTTAGATATAGAAACAATAACAGTAATGATACAAAAAGAAGTTGCAGACAGACTAGTAACCAAACCAGGTACAGGAGATACAGGGGCAATAACATATGCAATACATTACTATACAAACCCAAAACGAGTACTAGAAGTGCCAAACACAGCATTTATTCCAGAACCTAAAGTAAACTCAACGGTAATAAATTTAGAAGTTTTAAAAGAACCAAAAGTAGCAGTGAAAAATGAAGGAAAGCTTTTTGAAGTTATAAAAACAGCATTTATGCAAAAAAGAAAAACACTTCTAAATGCACTTGCTAATAGTAATAAATATGGAAGTAAAGAGAAAATAGATAAAACATTAGATATATTGGGTATAGATAACAGAATAAGACCAGAAAAACTAACATTAGAAGAATTTGCAAAGATTGCAGAAGAAATATAAAAAAACTTAATCGCTTAAAGATATTGACTTTAAGCGATTTTGTAGTATAATATTTGAATAGGGAAAGAGGTAAAATATGCTAATTTCAATAGGAAGTAGAAGTATACCCAAAATAACAGCAATTACAAGAGCGTTTTCAAGATACCCTGAGTTGTGGGTTGAGAATGATGATAAAATTGAATATATAATAATGCCAAAAGAAGTAAGACTTGATGATAAAGTTGGACAAGATAAGGATAACTTTTCTGGTGTCTCTTGCAACCCTTTAACTCTTGAAGAGACCATAAGGGGTGCAAAAAATCGTGCGAAAAATGCTTTTGAACATGCAGAGGAAAGGTGCCGGCACATGTGATATAGGAGTTGGAATAGAAGCAGGAATGTATCCAGTTGCAGAAGTGGATACTAAATATATGGATACAAGCGTATGTGCAATTTATGATGGAAAAAATTATTATGTAGGTTTTAGTCCATCATTTGAATATCCACAAAACGCAGTAGATAGAGTTTTGCAAGGGGAAGAAATTGGATTTATGCATGATATTTTTGGAAGTACTGCAAAAGGAAGAAAAGGTGCAATTGGGGTACTTACAAATGGTAGAATATATAGAGACGAATTAGAAGAATACGCTGTAATAATGGCACTTACTAAAATCGTTTCAAAAGAAATTTATGAAAAATAAGGAGATGTAATTATGTTTAGAATAAAATTAGATGGTGGAAAAACAATGGAAGTTGAAGAAAGCACATATTGGCATACAACTGCACACATTTTAGCACAAGCAGTTAAAAGACTATATCCAACAGCTAAACTAACAATAGGACCATCAATAGAAAAAGGATTTTATTATGATTTTGATGTTGAAACACCTTTTACGGAAGATGATATATCAGCATTAGAAGAAGAAATGAAGAAAATAATAAAAGAAGACTTAAAAATTGAAAGATTTGAACTTCCAAGAGAAGAAGCAATAAAATTAATGAAAGAAAGAGAAGAACCATACAAAATAGAATTAATAAATGGTCTTCCAGATGGAGAAGTTATTTCTTTTTATAAACAAGGCGAATTCGTAGACTTATGCCGTGGACCACACCTCATATCAACAGGAAAAGTTAAAGCAGTAAAACTAACAGCTAAATCTGCTGCATATTGGAGAGGAGATTCTAAAAACAAATCACTTCAAAGAGTTTATGGAATATCATTCCCAAAAGCTTCAGAACTTGAAGAATATCTACAAAAACTAGAAGAAGCAAAACAAAGAGACCATAGAAAACTTGGAAAAGAATTAAATATATTTATGACACATGACCTAGTAGGAAAAGGACTTCCAATGTATTTACCAAATGGTTATGCAGTATGGGAAATATTAGAGAACTATATTAAAAGAAAGGAAAAAAGATTAGAATACAAACATGTTTTAACACCACCACTTGCATCAGTAGAATTATATAAAACATCAGGACATTGGGAACATTACAAGGACAACATGTTTCCTAAAATGGAAGTTGAAGGAGAGGAATTTGTATTAAGACCAATGAACTGCCCACATCACATGATGATATACGCAAATACAATTCACTCATACAGGGACTTACCAATTAGAATAGGCGAAATTGCAAGGGATTGCAGATTTGAATCAAGTGGAACATTAAAAGGAATTGAAAGAGTAAGAACATTCTGCCAAAATGACGCCCACCTATTTGTGACACCAGAACAAATAGAATCAGAATTCAAATCAGTAGTTGACCTAATTATTGAAGTATATAAAGAACTAAATATTACAGATTATCACTTTGAATTATCACTAAGAGATCCTGCAGACAAAGTAAAATATCACCCAGATGATAAAATGTGGGATAGTGCAGAAGATACATTAAGACATGTTTTAGATGATATAGGAATTGAATATGAAGAAAAAATAGGAGAAGCAGCATTCTATGGACCAAAACTTGATGTTCAAGTTAGACCAGCTGTTGGAAATGAATATACATTATCAACATGCCAACTAGATTTTTGCTTACCAATGAAATTTAATTTATCATACATTGATAAAGATGGAAGTAAGAAAACACCTGTAGTTCTTCATAGAGCAATTTTAGGAAGTATAGATAGATTTATTGCATACTACCTAGAAGAAACAAAAGGGGCACTTCCAACATGGTTAGCACCAGTACAAGTAAAAGTATTACCACTATCAGAAATACATAGAGAATATGCAAGAAAGGTAAAAAAAATATTAAAAAATGCAGATATTAGAGTAGAACTAGATGAAAGAGACGAAAAAATAGGATATAAAATAAGAGAAGCAACAATGCAAAAAATACCGTATATGCTTATATTAGGAGATAAAGAAGTGGGAGCCAACGCAGTTGGTGTACGTTCAAGAAAAGATGGTGATATTGGGCAAATGAGCATAAATGATTTTATAAATAAAATTAAAGAAGAAGAAAAAGATTTCACATAATTAATAAACATAATACAATTAAGCAAAAGAAAAATACAGATGTTTATAATTTTAAAAATTGTAAATTTCTGTATTTTTTTGATGTTTTGGAATAAATTTACATAAAAACACTTTACAAAATATAAAAATTATGTTAATATAATTAAGGTAAAGTTTTTATGTAAAACTTAGTAAACCAAATATAATTGAAAAGAAGGGTGAAATTTGATTATGAGAAAGAAACAAATTTTAGTTATGGGATTAGTAGTACTTGCAATACTAGCTATGTCTTTTATTTTGGTCATGATGACTACAGGAAGAGAAGCATATGGTAAAGAACAACAACACACATGTCCAACATGCAAAGGTGAAAAGAGAATACCATGTCCTGGTAAACCTCAATTAAGAAGTGGATCTGAAACATATACAGCCCAATGCCCAAGCTGCAAGAAAAATAAAGCACATCATACAATTTATTATTGTACAACATGTGGAGTAGTAAATGAAAGCTGGAATTGTATAAAGGAAAGTGGTGGTTGTGGATATAAGAAAAATATTATTACCTATAATGGCAAAACGATTACATTAGAAAACGACAAAGCAACAGATAACTATCATAAGCTATGTACAATACCTTGTCCAGATTGTAATGCAACAGGTAAAGTTAATTGTACTTTTGGCGATTGGGAAAAGTATAATTCAACAACTCATAGAAGATACTGCACAGAAAAAACTTGTAACAATTTTGAGGAATCAAATCATAAATTTATAAATGGAGTTTGTGAAGACTGTGGATACAAATGTGGGCACAACTGGAATTCTTCAACAGGAAGATGTGACAACTGTGATGAACTTTGTAATCATACAGGAGGAACACATGCAAATAACGGAACATGTACAATATGTGGATACAAATATCAAACACACAGCAAAGGAACAGCAGTAAAATATAAAGATATTACAGGAACAACACATACAGCGTATTACGAATGTACTTTTACAGGATGTACATATACATATGACGGAACTGCAGAAAATCATACAATTGCATCATGGAAAAATAATGGAAATGGAACACATAGTGGAACATGTACAAAATGTGGATATAAAGTGACAGAAAACCACAACTACAATAATGGAAAATGTGATGATTGTGGGGCAACAAAGCCAAGCACAGAATGTGAACATAATTGGAAAACATCACATGATGAAACATACCATTGGAATGAATGTACAAAATGTGGAGAAATAAAAGATAAAACAAAACACACAATGACAACATGGAAAGATAATGGCGATGGAACACATAGTAAAACATGTACAAAATGTGGATATAAAATGACAGAAAACCACAATTACAATAATGGAAAATGCGATGATTGTGGAGCAACAAAGCCAAGCACAGAATGTGAACATAATTGGAATCAAAAAGATGATGAAACAAATCACTGGAAAGAATGTACAAAGTGTGGAGAAATAAAAGACAAAGAAAAACATACTGTTAAAGAATGGAAAGACAATGGAGATGGAACTCATACAGGAACATGTACAGAATGTAATAGAAAAATAACTGAAAAACACGAAAAAGGAACAGATGGAAAGTGTACAAAATGTGGAGCAACAATAAACAACAGTAACAGTAGTAATAACAATAATCATAGCGATAATAATTCTAATTCAGACAAAAATAATACATCAAATAAGGTTATACCAAATACAGGTGCAAATACTACAGTAATAATTGGAATAATAGCTTTTGCAACAATAGCGGGAGTAACATTTATAAGATTAAAAAAATTAGAAAATAAATAATTAATTAATAAAAATAAAATATCCATAGTGAATAGAATATCTATGGATATTTTATTTTACAAAGAACAAAAAATATGACATTTATATGACATTTATATGACATTTATATGACAAATATGCCACAATCAACACAAAAAGCTTTTTCTTTGATAAAATAATAAAAAAACATATGGAGGAGAGATGAGAAAATGAAGCTTATCAAAAGAAAAGGTAATTTAATTGTTGGATTAGTAGTAATGAGTATATTAGCAGTATGTTTTATAATTATTATGATGACAACACGGAGAGGAATCATATGGAGCAACAAAGACACATACATGTCCAATTTGTAATGGTGCGAAACAGGTAGCATGTTCAGGGAAACCTCAATTGGTATCTGGATCTGAATCATATTCTGAAACATGTCCAACATGTGGTCAAAATCAAGTACATACTAGTACTTATGAGTGTTCTACATGTGGCTTAAAAATGAAAAACTCAAAATGTCTAGCATCTGGTTGTGATTATAAAGAAACTTATTTGGTGAATTTTAGTGAAACATTACCAGAATATGATGAAAATTATCATAGTAAATGTACAGTTAATTGTACAGAATGTTCTGGAACAGGAAAAGTTGACTGCGAATTTGGAGAATGGGAATATAAAAACACAACGCAACATGTAAGAACATGTGAATGTGGTAATACAGAGACTGGAGCACATACAGGAGGAACACATGAAAATAACGGAGCATGTACAGAGTGTGGAGAAAGTTATCAAACACATGGTCAAGGAACAACAGTAAAATATAAGGATCAAACATCAACAACACATACACCATATTATGAGTGTACTTCTACAAGTTGTACCTATACATATGATGAAACTGCAGAAGCACATACAGTAACAACATGGAGTGACAAGGGAGATGGGACACATAGTGGAACATGTGAATGTGGACAAACTATTTCAGGAGAACATGAATATG
>CAZTBY010000013.1:13840-19801 GCA_964612395.1 uncultured Clostridium sp.
GCGAATGTGGACAAACTATTTCAGGAGAACATGAATATGGAACAGATAATAAGTGTACAAAGTGTGGATCAGAAAAAGCAACAACAACATGTGAGCATGATTGGAAAATAGAAAAAGATGAAACATACCATTGGGACAAATGTTCAAAATGTTCAGAAATAAGAAATAAAGAAACACATACAGTAACAACATGGAGTGACAAAGAAAATGGAACACATAGTGGAACATGTGAATGTGGACAAACTATTTCAGGAGAACATGAATATGGAACAGATAATAAGTGCACAAAGTGTGGCTCAGAAAAAGCAACAACAACATGTGAGCATGATTGGAAAATGGAAAAAGATGAAACATACCATTGGGAAAAATGTTCAAAATGTTCAGAAACAAGAAATAAAGAAACACATACAGTAACAACATGGAGTGACAAAGGAAATGGAACACATAGTGGAACATGCGAATGTGGACAAACTATTTCAGGAGAACATGAATATGGAACAGATAATAAGTGCACAAAGTGTGGCTCAGAAAAAGCAACAACAACATGTGAGCATGATTGGAAAATGGAAAAAGATGAAACATACCATTGGGAAAAATGTTCAAAATGTTCAGAAATAAGAAATAAAGAAACACATACAATGTCAGCAGCACAAGATGCTGGAAATGGTAATCATGTAAAAACTTGTACAAAATGTAATTATAAAAAAACAAGTGAACATGAATATGGAACAGATGGAAAGTGTAAAGAATGTGGAACAGAAAAAACAGTAGAAGCATGTACACATGATTGGCAATATAAAAGTGATGAAACATACCATTGGGAAAAATGCTCAAAATGTTCAGAAATAAGAAATAAAGAAAAACATACAGTAACAACATGGAGTGACAGAGGAGATGGAACACATAGTGGAACATGTGATAAATGTAATAAAACTATAACAGGTAACCATAATAAAGGAACAGATAATAAATGTACAAATTGTAAAGCAAACTTAGGCAACAACGATAATAGTAGTAGCAACAATAACAGTAATAGTAGTAATAACAACAATAACAGCAGTAGTAGCAATAATAGTAGTAACAATGATAATACATCAGGGGAAAAAGTAATTCCAAACACAGGTAAAGGAACGATTATTACGATTGGAATTACAACAACACTTGTATTACTTGGAATAGCAGCGGTTGGTTTAAAGAAATATAAAGATATAGTATAATCAATAAAGTGAGATCAGTTTTAGATAAAATGGACCCAAATTATTAGACAAAAAAGTTTAATAGGGAGGGTTCATTTTTTAATCAATCAAATTCGTCAAAAAACTTGAAAAGAACATACAAAATATGATATAGTATATTGAAAGAATATGTATGAAAGGAATATTTGAAAATGAAAAAGGGTAAAAGATATGATGAACCAAAGTTAAACTTAAAAAAGGTATTTGGAACAATTATAACGATACTTGTAATTATAATGATAATTGTAACAATAAACAAAATATTAAGTAAAGAAGCAGATAAAATTCAATTAGAAAAAAGCACGTACTTTCCTACATATGTAGATGGAAAATGGGGGGTAATAGATAACACAGGAAGAGTAATAATAGATACAAAATTTGATGAAATGATTGCAATTCCAAACCCAGAAAAACCAGTGTTTATTTATGCATATGATATAAACGAAGAAACAGGGACATATAAAACAAAAGCAATAAATGAAAAGCAAGAAGAATTATTTAAAGAATATGAAAGAGTAGAAGCAATTGAAAACTATGATTCTAAACAGAATATCTGGTATGAAAACAACCTAATTAGAGTATACAAAAATGGAAAATATGGTTTAATAGACTGTGATGGAAAAGTTATATTAAATGCAGAATATGATGAAATAACAGCACTAAAAAGTGTAAAGGAAAATCTTATAGTAAAAAAAGAGAACAAAGTTGGTGTTGTAAATGCAATAGGTCAAATTATAGTACCAGTAGAATATGCAAATGTTGAACTTCTAAAGGAAGGCTATAAGAATGAATACAAAATAGTAGACGAAGCAGGAAACTCTGGTATAATAAGTACTAGTGGTACAGTAATTGTAGCACCTGCATATAAAGAGATTAAATACTTAGGAAGTACAGAGATTTATGCAGCAAGCATTGATAATAAATGGGTACTAATAAACAAAAAGGGAGAAGTATTAAATAATAGCTATGATGATTACACGTATTCAAAAGGCGATTATGTAATAGTTAAACAAGGCGAAAAATACGGAATAATAACAACATCAGGAGAAATCAAAATAGAACCAATGTATGAAGAACTAAACTATGCATTTTCAGTATACTATATAGCTAAACTAAACTCAAAATATGGAGTAATAAATACTGACAATGTAAGTTCAATTGGCTTTGAATATTTAAACATGACATATTGGGCTGATAAAGACATAATTATAGCAGATAAAACAGAAACTGAAACAAGCATATTTGATAACAACCTAACTGAAAAATTAAAAGGAATTTTTGTATTTGAAGAAGACTATATAAAAGCAAGAATTGATGGACTAGACAAATATTACACATACAAATTTGAAGAAAAACAAGTAAAAGACATACTTACTAAAAATACATTATATGTAAGCAAAAAGGACGGAAAATATGGATTTGTGGATAGCCAAGGAAATGTTGTAGTAAACTATATATATGATGAAGCAACAGAACAAAATAAATATGGCTTTGCTGCAGTAAAACAAAATGGCTTATGGGGATCAATAGATAAGGGTGGAAAGCAAGTACTAACCACACAAGTAAATCTGGATAGTAATCTATATATTTACTTTATAGGTAGCTGGCATTTAGCAGATGAAGGCTTTTATTACACAAAATAGGGAAGGACTTAAAACATGCGTGTATTATGTGGAACAGATATAATTGAAATTGAAAGAATAAAAAAATCAATAGAAAGAAGTGGTAATAACTTTCTAAATTTAATCTATACACCAAAAGAGATAGAATATTGTGAAAGTACAAAAAATGCAAAATATTGCCACTATGCAGGAAGATTTGCTTCAAAAGAAGCAATATTCAAAACAGTATCAGCATTATTACCAGATAAATTTGGAATAAATTGGACCGATGTACAAATTGTAAATGATGAAAACGGAAATCCCCAAATAGAATTTTTGAAAGTACAGTTTGAACAAATAAAAAGCATAGATATAAGTATATCACATTGCAAAGAATATGCTGTTGCAAATGTTACAGCACTTATTGATGAATAAAATATTAATTAAAGGGAAAGCTTGAAATAGGTGTTTTTACCAAGAAAGGAATGGTTTTAAATGAAATCATATTGGGTAGAGAAAACAACTAGACCAAGCTTTTTAGATTTAGAAAAAAATATTGAAGCAGATGTATGTATAATAGGTGCAGGAATAACAGGCATTGTAACAGGTTATATGTTATTAGAAACAGGACTTAAAATATGCATTATAGATAAGGGGGAAATTTGTAGTGGTGTAACTGAAAACACAACAGCCAAAATCACAAGCCAACATAATTTAATATACAGCTATTTAATTCAAAGTTTTGGAGAAGATTTTGCAAAGAAATATTTCAAAGCAAATGAGGATGCAATAGACTTAATAGAAAAAATAATAACAAAAGAAAAAATTGAATGTGAATTTATAAGAGCAAACAATTATATTTATACATGCAGAGAAGATTATGTACAAAAAATAAAAGATGAAGTGAATGCAATAGAGAGTATAGGAGGAGCTCCTAAGTTAGTAAACAAAATTAATTTACCATTTGAAATAAAAATTGGAATAGAAATGCAAAATCAGGCACAATTTCATCCACTAAAATATTTATATAAAATAGCTGAGGTTTTAAGAGAAAACAAGGTTCAAATATACACAAATTCAAGGGTTCAAGACATAGAAAAAGATGGAAGATATTACAATGTAAAAACAGAGAATAACAATATAAAAGCAAAATATGTAGTAATGGCAACACATTATCCAATAAAGAACTTCCCAGGGTTACACTTTTTGAAAATGTACCAAGAAAAATCATATGAAATAGGAATAGAACCACATGCAAAAATAGGTACAGGAATGTATATATCAGCAGAAACTCCAGGAGCATCTTTTAGAAATGTAGATGATAATATTTTGATAATTGGGGGAGAAAAACATAAAACAGGAGAAACTACAAAAAATTTAGAACTTTGCTATAAAAGCTTGGAAGCATATGCAAAAGAAATATATCCATCTATGAATGTAAAATATAGATGGAATACGCAAGACTGTATATCACTAGATAAGATCGCATATATCGGAGAATTTTCAAACTTAATGCCTAACCTTTATATAGCCACGGGATATAACAAATGGGGTATGACAACGTCACATGTTGCAGCAAAAATAATAAGCGATAAGATTTTAGGTAAAGAAAATGAATATGCTGAAATTTACAATGCAACAAGAATGGCTCTAGTAAAAAATAGAAAAGAATTTGGAAATATGCTGAAACAAACTGTGTATTCACTTGGAATAAATAAGTTGAAAAATCCAACATACAAATTTGAAGATTTAAAAAAGGATACTCGGAGGAGTGGTGAATTATGATGGACAAAAGCTGGGAATATATAAAGATAAACATGGAGAAATATATGCAGTAGAGCCATATTGCAAACACTTAGGGTGTGAACTAACATGGAATAACTTAGATAAAACTTGGGATTGCCCATGTCATGGCTCAAGGTATGATTATAAAGGAAAACTAATAACAGAGCCAGCAACAGAAGATTTAGAATTAAATAACTTTAACAAAAATCATAAAACTACTTGAAAATGGCAAAAAAAGCTAGTATAATATATAAAGTGCTGGGAGGCACTTTAGGCGCCTGTAGTTTAGCTGGATAGAATGCAAGGCTACGAACTTTGAGATCGGGGGTTCGAATCCCTCCAGGCGCACCAATGACGTATCTGTTCGAACTAATAAAACAGATAGATACAAAAATCAATCAGAAAATAAATCTGGTTGATTTTTTTGTTGTCTAAAAACAATATTAAAATCATCCAAACGAAAGGATGGTGTATAAATTGAAAATAATTAAACAAGAATTACAATTTGAAGAATGTCTAAAACAAAGACTTGAATTTATATGTGAATTTGCTAAAGTTACCCCTACTTTTATAAATGGTAGCATTAGGAAATTAGAAAAAACTAATCTTACATATATTGAGCCACATAAAGTGATTATTAAAAGTATTACTTTTTTAGTTTTCAATTATTCAAATGATGTGTATATTTCAAACTTATCTAAAAAGATAAAATTATCAGAGTTAGAAGAATATTTGAAAAAAATATAAATTTGTAAATATTTGACATTTCTTGAAATCGTGATATAATATAGCCAATTAATTGCATATAGCTGTTCGTCAAAAGCTATATGTTTACGAGCACTTTGAAAAATTTATATTATATTACAATTATATTGTATTTTGTTAAACGGATTTAAGAGATGTCAAAAGTACTCGTATTGTACTTTGATGTCTCTTTTTTGTTAGATTGGAGGTTTGAAAATTGAAAGATGAAAAGAAAAAGTGTGGCTTATATATGAGAGTATCAACAGAAGACCAAGCAAGAGAAGGCTTTAGTCTTCCAGAACAAAAAGAAAGATTAGAATCTTTTTGTAAATTTAAAGGTTATGAAATAATAGATTATTATCAAGATGCTGGAATTAGTGCTAAGACTGGTAATCATAGACCAGAATTTGAGAGATTAAAAGATGATATAAAAGCTAAAAAGATAAATACTATTGTTGCTTTAAAGTTGGATAGAATAACAAGAAGTATTTATGATTGGGAAAATTTAATGACATTTCTAGATGAAAACGATGCTTATTTGGATTGTGTAAATGATGAAATAAATACAACTAGTGCAAATGGTAAAATGATTTCAA
>CAZTBY010000014.1:0-19045 GCA_964612395.1 uncultured Clostridium sp.
TTATCTAATTCTTCATCCATTTCTGGGTTGTTATTTTCTAAATCCATATTATTTCTCCTTTCAAAAATTATATCTAATTTATATCACATACTTTTATTATTTGCAATACTTTTAAAAAATATTTGTATAAAATACAAAAAATTCCCCACCTTAGCCGTTTTTGATAGAAATTTTAAGGACCTGCTCTTACACAGGTGGGTACCTGCCTTGGTACTCATGGGCTTCTTACTACTAACATTAAAAGTGTAAGCATGCACGCCATATCAAGAGCTTTGGGCTCCCTTTCCTTAACTGTTGGTTCTAAAATTTCTGACCGTTCGCACTATGCAGGGAAAATTTATTAACTTGTTTTGTATAAACATCTTATCATATTATATTAAAGTTAGCAATCACTTGTGCCGACAGTTTATATAGTTTAAATTCTTTATTCTCTAGTTTACTCTTTTTTCCTTTTGTTTATTCAATAAATGTATTTTTATAATCATTGCATAATTCTTGACAAAAATGATATAATTTCTTTAATTAAATTTGAAAGGGTGTTTTTTATGGATAAAAGAGATTTAAGTTTAGTTACAGATTTCTATGAACTTACTATGTCTAATGGTTATTTTAACAATAATATGAAAAATACTATTGCATATTTTGATGTGTTCTTTAGGCGCATTCCAGATGAACGGTGGTTATGCAATTTGTGCAGGTTTAGAACAAGTTATAAATTATATTTGCAACTTAAAATTTGAAGATAATGATATTGAATATTTAAAGAGTTTAAATAAATTTTCTAATGATTTCTTAGATTATCTTAAAACTTTTAATTTTACCGGAGATATTTGGGCTATTCCTGAAGGTACTGTTGTTTTTCCTAATGAACCTTTGCTTACAGTTAGAGCTCCTATTATTGAAGCTCAAATTATAGAAACTATGGTTTTACTTCTTCTTAATCATCAAAGTTTAGTTGCAACAAAATCAACCAGAATTGTATCTGCTGCAAAGGGGCATCCAGTTATGGAATTTGGTGCAAGACGTGCACATTCTATTGATGCTGCTGTTTTAGGAGCAAGAGCTGCTGTTATTGGTGGTTGTATTGGAACATCTTGTACATCAACTGCCCAAAAATTTGGAACTATTGCAAGTGGTACAATGGCACACAGCTTTGTGCAAAGTTTTGATTCTGAATATGATGCTTTTAAGGCTTATGCCGAGGTTTACCCAGACGACTGCACTTTGCTTATTGATACTTATAATACAATAAATTCCGGTGTTGTAAATGCCATTAAAGTTTTTAATGATGTTTTACTTCCTAAAGGTTATAGACCTAAAGCTGTTAGATTAGATAGTGGAGATTTAGCTTATCTTTCTAAAAAAGTACGTAAAATTCTAGATGAAAATGGATTTGAAGATTGCAAAATTTGTGTAAGTAATTCATTAGACGAAAATTTAATTACTTCACTTTTAGACCAAGGTGCAAAAATTGATTCCTTTGGAGTTGGCGAAAACCTAATTACTGCAAAAAGTGACCCAGTATTTGGTGGTGTTTATAAATTAAGTGCAATTGAAAAAAATGGAGAAATAATTCCCAAAATCAAAATATCTGAAAATGTTGCAAAAATTATTAACCCAGGTTTTAAAAAAGTTTATAGGTTCTATTCAAAAGAAACTGGAAAAGCATTAGCAGATGTAATAACTTTACACGATGAGCAAATTCCAGATAACAATTATTCAATTTTCGACCCTGAAAATCCTTGGAGAAAAAAAGCTCTACTTAACTACTACTGTAAACCCTTGCAAGAGCAAATTTTTAAAAATGGAAAATTAATTTATACTTCGCCTAATTTAGAAAACATCGCTATACATTGTAAAGATGAACTAAGTTCACTATGGGATGAAGTTAAACGTATTAATAACCCACATAAATACTATGTTGATTTATCTCAAAAACTTTGGGATTTAAAAAATAACATGCTTCATAAAGTATAAGCAAAAAGCAGTAGACATTTACTCTACTGCTTAAAATTTTATTTATCATATTCAAATAAATCCCCTAATGGTTTAGATTCATTTAATCTCTTAATTGCTTCTGCAAATAGTGGTGCTATTGAAACTACCTTTATTTTATCTATTTGCTTTTCTGGTTCGATTGGAATAGTATTTGTTACAACTAATTCTTTAATTGGAGAGTTTTTAATTCTTTCTATTGCTGGCCCAACAAGCACACCATGTGCTGCACCTGCATAAATTTCTTTTGCACCTTTTTCTTTTAATATATTTGCTGCTTCCACCAAAGTTCCTGCTGTACTAACTTCATCATCAAATATTAATGCAGTTTTCCCTTTAACATCCCCTATTATGCTTGTAGCAACTGCTTTATCATTATTATCTTCTCTTCTTTTATCTATTAATGCTAGTGGGCAGTTAAAGAAATGTGAATATTTATATGCTTTCTTTGAACTTCCTGCATCTGTTGCAACAACTACTATATCTTCTAAATTTTTTGCTTTAAAATATCTTTCTAGTAAATGTTTTGCAGTTAATCTATCGCAGTTAATATCAAAATATGCTTGTATTGCTGAATTATGTAAGTCACATGTGATTACTCTATCAACTCCTGCAGCTTCTAACAATGTTGCCATAAGTTTTGCTGTAACTGGTATCCTTGGCTGATCTTTTTTATCTGATCTTGAATACATAAAATATGGTAAAACTGCTGTTATTCTCTTAGCTGATGCCCTTCTTGCGGCTTCTACAGTTATTAATAATTCCATAATTCTTTCATTTACTGGTGGCATTGTTGTTTGTACTATAAATACATCCTGATCTCTGACTGTTTCTAAAAATTGTACAAAATTGTTGTCATTTGCAAATTTAAATGACTCTTTTTTACCCATAGGTAACCCTAATGTATCGCATATTTCTTGTGTAAAGCTCTCTGCTGAATTACAAGCGAAAATTTTAATATCTTTCATGATATTCCCCCTAAAACAAATTTTTTGTCGAATTTTAGTGTCGTTTTTATTGTAGCACTTTTTTATGCAAATTTCAACGTTTTTTAAGGAATTCATTAAATTTTCAGGCTTTTTAGTGCTTTTTCAGCCATTTTGGCATATCTTTGAACCTTATCTTTAATTTTTTCTTCAAGTGGTGGCAATATTCCAAAATTTGCATTCATTGGTTGAAATTTTGTATTTTCTGTTGATATGTAGCTCGATAATGCTCCTATTACCGTTTCGTTTGAGAATATTATTTTTTCAGTGTTATTAAATTTAGCAACAGCGTTCAAACCTGCAACTAATCCAGAGGCAATTGATTCCACATAACCTTCCACACCTGTTATTTGTCCTGCAAAGTATATATTTAAATTTGATTTTAGGTTATATGTATTATCTAATAATTCTGGAGAATTTATAAATGTATTTCTATGCATTACACCATATTTTACAAATTCAGCATTTTCAAGTCCTGGTATTAATGAAAAGACTCTTCTTTGCTCTCCAAATTTTAAATTTGTTTGAAACCCTACCATATTGTATAATGTTCCTGAAGTATTATCTTGCCTTAGTTGAACTAATGCATATGGTATTGAGTTTGTCCTTGGATCTATAAAACCAACTGGTTTTAATGGTCCAAATCTTACTGTATCTCCTCCCCTTTTTGCCATAACTTCTATTGGCATACAACCTTCAAAAATTTCTTTTTTTTCAAATTCGTGAAGAGTTACAACCTCAGCATTTATAAGTTCATTATAGAATTTTTCGTATTCTTCTTTATTCATAGGAAGATTTATATAACTGTTATCCCCTTCTTTTCCATATCTATCCCCATAAAAAGCAATATTAAAATTTATGCTATCTTTTTCAATTATTGGTGCTGCTGCATCATAAAACGCTAATCTATCTTTTCCTGTTATATTTATTATTTGTTCTGTCATTTTTTCAGATGTTAATGGACCTGTTGCAATTATAACTATTCCATCTTCTGACTCTATATTTTCTACTTCTTCCCTTATAATCTCAATATTAGGATTTTTCTCAATTTCTTCAGTAACTCTTTTTGAAAAATTCTCTCTATCTACTGCTAATGCTTGTCCTGCAGGTACTTTTGTTTCGTCTGCAATTTGAATTAGTAACGATCCTAGGCCTCTTAATTCTTCTTTTAAAAGCCCACAAGCATTTGTTATACTGTTTGATTTAAAAGAATTGCTACATACTATTTCTGCTAACTCCTTACTTGAATGCGCAGGAGAGAACTTTTCTGGTTTCATTTCATATATTTTAACTTTTATGCCTCTTTTTGCAATTTGGTATGCAGCCTCTGTTCCAGCCAACCCTCCGTCCAATTACTGTTATATAATCTTTCATATATTCCTCCACATACATTAAAAAAGCGTTTCTTAAAAAATAGAAACGTTTTTTATTAGTTTTATACATTTGCTTGTTTTACTAATGCTGTAAATGCTACACTATCGTTTACAGCTAATTCTGCTAACATTTTTCTGTTAATAGCAATATTGTTTTTCTTTAATCCTGCCATTAATTTGCTATATGTTGTTCCATTCATTCTTGCAGCTGCATTTATTCTTGTTATCCATAGTCTTCTGAAATCACTCTTTTTATCTTTTCTTCCAACATATGCATATGCCATTGATTTTAATACTGCTTGTTTTGCATTTCTAAATCTAATACTTTTTGCTCCAAAGTATCCTTTTGCTTGTTTTAATACTTTTTTATGTTTTTTTCTTGTAGCTATTGCTGATTTTACTCTTGCCATATTATTCTCCTCCTTCTAATTAGTTTCCATATGGTAACATTTTTTTGATTCCTGCTTCGCATGTTTTATCTGCATAAGCGTTTTGAATTTTTCCAGATTTCTTTTGTCTTGTTGTTTTATTTGCTAATAAATGTCTTCTGTTTGATTTTGTTCTTTTTACTTTTCCGCTAGCTGTATATGAATATCTCTTTGCAGCTGCTTTGTTTGTTTTTAGTTTTGGCATTTTAAATTCCTCCCTTAATTTTATTTACTAGGTGCTAATATTATAAACATATTTTTACCCTCTAAGAACGGTTTTTTCTCAACTGTAGCAACATCTTTAAGCTCTTCAATAAATTGGTTTAAAACATCTTCACCCATTTTCACATAGTTAACTTCTCTACCTCTAAATCTAACTGTTATTCTTACTTTGTTTCCATCGCTTAAGAATTTTCTAGCATTTTTAGCTTTAAAATTGAAGTCATGTATTTCAATATTTGGTGTTACTCTTAATTCTTTACATTCAACTGTTTTTTGTTTTTTTCTAGATTCTTTTTCTCTCTTAGCTTGTTCAAATTTGTGTTTTCCATAGTTCATTATTTTACAAACTGGATTATCACTATTTCCTGAAACTAAAACTAAATCCAAATCTTTAGAAACAGCTAAATCTAAAGCTTCACTAATAGGTAACTTGCCAACTTTTTGACCTTGTTCATCAATTACTTGAACCTCTTTAAAACGAATTTGTTCATTAATTGGTAATTCTTGTTTTATGTGATTCACCCCCAAAAAAAATAAAAACTTGTTTTTAAAAAACAAGTAATCCACATAATATATATCTTTTTTATTTAAAAGTATATAAACCTTTTCCTTTATAGTTAAGGTGAGAAGTGGATAACTTCTTCTTTAATACTTAAATATAATACTACAAATTTTCATAAATGTCAATAGTTTGGAGAAAAAATCTCCAAACTCGCATAAAATTCGCTAAGATTACTTAGCTTCAAAGTAGCCTCCCTAAAACTACTTCGAGATATTTAATTAATGTATTACCTGTTTTCTTACAGTGTAACGTAAAGCATAGAACGGAAGGAAAGTGTGCTAAAGTAACTGTTTGCAGTATAATATTCATTACCATATGCTGGAAAGTTAAAATCATTGTAGTAGCAATAACCGTCCCTTGCTAATTCTAAGAATTGAATGAAATGTCTCTGTTGTCCATTCACTACAATTTCCAGCTAAATCATATATGTTATTTTTCTTAGTATAATCCGTTACTCCTGTTCCTAACAGGTACTTGCTATTTTCTGGCTTTTCTGTTGATGTCATAACATCATTAAAAGAGCTCCCTTCATTTGTTGAATATTTGCCTGTAAAGTTGAATTGACTGTTAAGGTAATTTCCCCAACTTTTACAATCTTTATTTATATCTGCTAAACTCATACTGCTATTTGTTTCTAGTATCCAATTTAATGTTCTATCCCATGCTGCCCCATTTATTAATCCTGCTGTTACATTTGTTTTTCCATTTGCTATTTCTTTTGCCTTTGTTATACTATTTGTTTGGTTTATATAGTTATATGGGTATTTATTTGCTTGACTTAAAACTACATCCGTTGTTCCTCTACTTGAATCTCTTTTATTTTCGCTTCCCGCTTCATATCTTGCTATATAAAATCCTCCATATTTATTTACACTATTGTTATATAGTGCTATTGTTTCTTCTGCTGTGTCTGCATTGTCTGTATATACGCTACCTGTTGAAAATATCTCCTCTAAATATTTTGAATATGCACTATCTATTGTTGGATTTTCTAATTCTGAATATCTTTCTTTTAATACTTCTTCCTCTGTCTTATTATTATCTGTTGCATATTGCTCTATCTCTGCTTTAAAACTCTCTTTGCTTATACCCCAAGTATCTTGTGCATATAATGTTGAAACTCTTATAATTTCTGTATTTGTTTCATTTTCTGTTTTTACTGTTAATAAATACAATCCATTTATTGTTGGATTTACACTTTCTGTATAAGTTTTACCTGTTGGAGATGTGGTTGTTATGGTATTTCCTGCACTATCCTTTAACTCCACTGAAGTTATTGTATCTTCTGCCGTTACTTCTATTTTAATCTTTTGATTTTGCAATACTGGTACCCATACAAATTGATTTCCTTGTAATGTGGCTGATACAGAATGGGCATCTCCTTTATCTTTATCATTTTCATTGTCTGAAATTACTACTCCTGTATCTTTTGTTCCTCCAACGTAGTAATACCCTACTGGAATTGGCACATTTTCACTTGTTAATGTATATTTTCCATCGTCTGTTGGTATAGCTGTATCCTCATGTGTTACTTCCATTTTTATTTTTATTGTTGAAGCTGGTTTCTTGTTTAAATAGTCTTCAATTGAATTATATTTTTTTCCGTCTATTTCAATTACTCCACTCTTTTCTTCCTCTGATGCTGTTTTATATTTATCGGCTGCTTTTTCTGCTGTTCCTATTAAGTTGCTTTTTATTAATATATTTACACTTACTGCTACTAATATGAGCATTACTATTATTGTAACAATTAAAACTACCAAAGTAATTCCTCGATTTTTTTCCATAAAAGTTCCTCCTTGTTTATATAACTTCTTGTTATATATGTTTTCTTTTAAAATTAACCTAATAGTACCTTTGGCAAGCATGAAAAGCTTACCATATATAATTTGTACATTAGGTTAATTTTAATTTTCTTGTATATTATATATAGTTTTCTTTTTATAAAATTATCGATATATATATCGGGCCCCAAGGCTTTCAGCGATTTTATTCATTGTTTTTTTGTCTCCTTTGTTGTTCTCTTTTTTAAATTTAACTACATTTTATACTAAAACAATAAATTTCGCAATACTTTATATTACATTTTTTTAAAAATGGTATGTAAAAAGCCCACTTTATTTAAAAGTGAGCTTTTTTATTCTACTGCCATACAAAAATCGGATACCCTTGATTAATATTATTAACATCCTTTTTCCAAACATTCTGACGAGTAATGCTAATCTCCCCAACATGCCCATCCTCAATGCTTGCCTCTATCAATGTGTTTAACTCATCAATAAAAGCCTGGCTTTTCATATACTCATCAGTGACCACATTGCAATAATCACCCATTTTAGCATTTTCTTTCCAGCCATAAGTATCAGCATTATAACTTGACAAATTGCTCAATATTTGACTTTTGGTTAATTCTCCATCTGGTAAATTATCCCAATCCCCTCTCCTTCCAAAACAATGAACCAAATGGCATCCATAATTCATTCCTATTATTATTCCTCCGCAATAAGTAGATTCAAGTTTTCCAATACTATAACAATTAAAAGTGTTGCCTCCGTTGGTTATTCCTGCTGTTATTCTATGGCCTAACTTCTCGCTTCCAATATCACCTATTTGATAGCAATTTCTTATTATACTAGTATTCCATCCGTTGTTCAATACTATTCCTCGTATACAATTTCCAATATGAAAGCACTCTTCTAGAATATACCCTTTTAAATGTCCTACAATTCCGCCTGCATTAGAAACATTTAACAAATCCATTTTATTATAACATTGTCTTATGTATGCATGTGAATCGCCATTATCAGATGTTGGACTTCCCCAATCTGCATGCCCAATAATTCCTCCAAAAGTTCCTCCTTCATTCTTTTCTAAATTTCCAACACTATAGCACCTTTCAATTAATGCTTTGTGTCCCCCGTTAACATAGGCCGCGATTAAGCCCACATCCGTGTTTGAGTTTATTGTTTCCTCGGTTCCTCCATTTAGGATTTTAGTATTGCCTTCAACTCCTAGGTATTGTATTTTCGACTCTGGCGCAACTACTGCAATTATTCCACCTATTCTTTTATTACCTCTAAGAGTCATATTTACTATCGTGAAATTTTTAACGTTTCCCTCCACATATCCGAATAGCCCTGTAAAGTTGTCTCCTCGGTCTTCATACAAATTATAAATTTTATGATTTTTTCCATCAAACGTTCCTTTGAAAAATCTTTGGTCAGATATTCCAATAGGTGTAAATCCTGTATTTGATGTCATACTTTCAATTAAAGTCATTCCTGTAGTCTCATCTACTATTGTACTGTAATCATTGTATGATAGGAAAGAATTGAAATTCAAGTCGTTTTCTAGTGTTACGAATTTGCCTGAATAGTTGTTTCCATTGTTTACATTATTTGAAAACAGAATCAAATCTTCTATACAATATATTTTAAACGGATTTTCTTCAGTTCCTTCTCCTGGCATATCTCCGCCAGCTAGTTTTAGATTATCATTTGCAGTAACATTGCCGTCTTTGTCTACTTCAAATTCATGTTCAGTCTCTTTTACTAATATTGTATAGCCTTCATCTGTTTCTATTACCTCAGTCTTGCCTTCTCCAAAAGCTTTATCCAGTTCATCTTTTAGCTTGTCCTTTGTAATTGAATCTCCAAGTTTATTTACAATATCTTTTATTTTTCTATACTCACTATTTCTAGACTGTGAATCTTGAACATCATCTAGTTCTCCCATTAGCCCATTAACTCTATACTCCAGCTCACCAATTTTATTGTTTGTATCTCCTACCGCCTTCTGTGCAGTTCCAAACAGTTTGCCATCTAGTGCAGCTTTTGTTCCAACACTTAGTAAAATTAACATTACTACTATTGTTATTATTAACGCTATTAACGTTATTCCTTTATTTTTCTCCACTTTAAATTTCTCCTTATTTTTTCTTTATAATAATTCTAACAATTTTTTTCGTATTCTTACTCAAATTTTTCTTCTTCCACTCCATCATCTTTTTTTATTAGTACTGTTATTTTCTTTTCTGCTTCTTCTAGTATTTCATTGCATTTTTTAGATATTGCCATTCCTTCTTCAAATTTTTTTATCGAATCTTCTAGATTTAAATTTCCATTTTCTAATTCTTGAACAACTTTTTCTAGTCGTTCCACATTTTCTTCAAAATTCATAGTTCTCTCCTTTATTCTTTTACAAATGTTCCTGTTTGTACATTTACTGTATACCAAGCCTTTGCACTTGTTGTTTCGTTATCTCTCACACAAATTACGTATTCACCACTTTCTATTTGCCCATCTTGTGCATAATATACTGTGTTATCTGCTCCCCAGTCTTTTTTTACAATGTCTATTGCTTTTTCTAGGTCTGTTTTTGGTGTTTCTTCTTTTGGTTCGTTTGTTGTTGCATTTGTATTTTCATTGTTACTTACTTCATTTTTAACCTCATTTTTTGTATTATTGTTTGTTTCGTTTTTAACTTGGCTATTTGTAAGTTTGTTACCGTTTTTTACCTCGTTTGAAGATGCCGGTTTTGCAACTTCATTTCCACCAAGTAGCCTTGCAAATAATATTCCTAAAATAATAACCACAACTAACCCTATTACATATAAAATTTTCTTGTTCATTTAATATCCCTCCTTTTCGATTACTTCTGCCTTAAATTTTCCATCCTGTAATCTTATTTGAACTATGTCGTTTTTATTTATATTGTTTATACAACTTAAAACTTTGCCTTCATATTCTGTTACACTGTATCCTCTTGATAATGTTTTTAATGGACTTAATGCATCTAGCTTCATTATATAGTTTATTGACATGTTTTTGCTTTCTTTGAATTTGCTTTGTATTAAATTTTCTAAAGTTTTAGCCTTACCATCTATATACATATATTGCTCATTTATTCTCTTGCATGGGTCTGTGAACACTTTTGATGTCATTGTTTTTTCATATCTTAAGCGCATAATTTCAATTTTTTTTCTAAGTGCCTGCTTACATCTTTGCTTATATATCTCTATTTTTTTTTGCATTTCAGCCACATCCACTTGTGCAAGTTCTGCTGCAGCCGATGGTGTTGGTGCTCTTAGATCTGCTACAAAATCAGCTATTGTAAAATCTGTTTCATGGCCTACTGCTGATATTATTGGTGTTTCTGCTTCATATATAGCTTTTGCAACAATTTCTTCATTAAATGGCCACAAGTCTTCTATTGAGCCTCCTCCTCTTGCCAGGATCAAAACATCTGCAATTTTATTTTCGTCCATAAACTTAATTGCTTGAGCAATCTTAGTTTCTGCCCCTTTCCCTTGAACTGGTATTGGATACAGCTTTATATTTACATTTGGATTTCTTCTTGTTGAAACATTTATGATGTCTCTAATAACTGCTCCTGTTCCGTGAGGTAAGAACTCCAATGGTTTTTGGCATTAAAGGTATTTTCTTTTTATGTTCTTTATCAAATAACCCTTCTGCCTCTAGTTTTACTTTTAACTTTTCATATTCTCTATATAAGTCGCCTACACCGGTCTTCTTGCATAGCTTTGCAATATATTTGATATACTCCACCCGCTTCATAAACAGCTAATGTTCCAAAAACAAACACCTTCATTCCATCTTTTGGAATAAAATTTAAAGTAGCTGTTGATGATTTAAACATAACACATTTTATTAAAGAACTTTCGTCCTTTAATGTAAAATACATATGTCCTGTATAATGATGTTTGAAATTTGAAATTTCTCCCTTCACATATACATTGTTCAAAAATTCATCTTCATCTACTTTGTTTTTAATATATTTGTTTAATTCGCTTACTGTTATTGCAACAGGTTTAACTGATATCATAAGTTCTCCTTAACAACATTTGCTAATACTCCATTTATAAAAGCTGCTGAATTGTCTTCTCCATATTTTTTAGCAAGTTCTATAATTTCGTTTATAGCAATTTTATATGGAACTTCAGCATATAACATTTCATATATTGAAAGTTTTAGTAATGCTAAATTTATCTTAGAAATTCTATTTAATTTCCATTCTTGTTTTAATTTTGTTCCTATTATTTCTTCAAGTTTAGCTTCATTTGCTTTTACACCATTTACTGTTTTTCTTATATAACGCCTTGCATCTTTATCATCTATATCATTATTTTCTATGAATAACTCAATACTTTCTTCATTATAATCTTTTTGTATTTCTTGTTCATATATTAGCATAAAAGCATATTCTCTCATTTTTGATATATTCATTTTCTTATCCTTTCCTTTAGCCCCAATTTATTACCATCTGTCTACTAATCTACGTATTCCATCTTTTACCTTCTCTTTGTTTTGTTGTACATAGTTGCCAAGTAAAATACCTGCAACTATTATTAAACAGCCAACTAAGAATTGGTATATTTTTAAAATTAATAGAACTATGGCAATAATTCCACCTATTATTGCACCTCTATATTTTACAATAAAGTCTTTAAATTTTTCCATAGCTATTCTCCTATTCTTTAACTTCTTTTTTTGCTGTAATGTTTTTAATTCTAACATTAACATCTTTTACGTCTAGGTCTAAAGATTTTTTAATTGTAGATTTAACATCATTTTGTAGACTTACTGTTAAATCTTTAATTACAGCATCTGGATATACAAATAATGTTATGAAAACACTAACATTATTTTCACTATCTAATTCAACTTTTGTTAAAACATTTTGTGCTGTTTCATAATTCTTTACAACTGCATTTGTTAAGCTTTCAATTGTATCTCTTGATACTAATAATTTTCCATTATCATTTTCAAGTAAAATTCCTTCTCTACCACTGCTTGTACTTTTTACATCTGAGTTTAAAAAGATTGTTTTTATTGCAAAAAGTATAAGTACTACACATACTCCAAATGCTACTTTTGTAGCTACTTCATTTGTTACTATAAATTCAATTGCATTTAAAACCAACTCTAAATCTAACCATTCTGCCATTGTTAATAATAGTGTTAAACTTAATAATAATACTATACTAGAAAATACAACTAGTCCTATTTTATCTAAAATTTTCATATATTACCATATCCTTTCTTTTTTACCATAGACCAAACTTTAAGCCAGGTCTACTAAATTTTATTCATTTGTTCTATTATTTTCCTCTGGTTCTTCCGATCTTTTTTCTGGAATATTTATTCCTTGTATGTGAATATTTACACTTGCAACTTTAAGTCCTGTCATTGTTTCTACTGCTTTTTTAACTCTATTTTGAATTTCAAATGCAACATCTGGAATTCTTGCTCCATACTCTACTATAATGTTTACATCTATTTTAGTTTCCTTTTCGCCAACTTCAACTTTAATTCCTTTTGTTAAGCCCTTTTTCCCAAAAATTTCTGTGATTCCACCAGCCATACCGTAAACTCCTGAAACTTCAGATACTGCAACTCCTGCAATTGATGCAACAACATCATTTGAAATTTTAATGCTTTCATCATTTTCCGCAACTATTTCTTGATTCTCTATTATCAAGTTTTTCTCTTCTTCCACTTTTATACCTCCTTCAAATTAAAAATTGATATACTTTTTCTCTATACAGTATATCAATTTATAATGAATTTTACAACTACTTTTTAAATTTTTTTATAAATTTTTCCATATAACTTGAATTTTTTTTTAAAACATATTATCATATTTGTGGTGATACAAATGATTTTGTTTTTCAATTCAAATGTTGATATAAATATACAAAAGAACTGTTTTTTAAAAGATATAGATAAACAGCTTAATTTGCATAAGTCAAAACTAAAAAGTCAATTACAATGTTTAAAAACTCTAAATGATGCCATTCAGAGTTCTGATGATATTGATAATCCTACAAAAATTACTAGGCTTTTAAAGGAGTTAAAAAGTAACTTAGATAATTTAAGGACTAATATTTCCGAGCTTGAGCATTTAAAGGATTTGCTCGTATCTAATGAATTGGAGGATTTTAATTCAAAAGTTGAATCTATACAAAACAACATATATTCTGTTTCTTTAAGCATCGAAAAATTTATGGTACATTATACAAAAAATTTACAATATCCAGTTCAAGCAACACCAAAGCCAATTGTTGAAATAGAAAATACAGATGTTTCAACTCAGATCTCTAATACAGACCTTGCAGATAGTGATATCCTTCTTATATCTGAAATGCAAAATAAAATCGTTCTTCCATATTTAATTTCAGATTTAGAAAAAAAATTAAAAGAAAAACCAAACTATTCTTCTTTGCAAGATGTTATTAATAAAGAATATACTTTTAAATTATCGAAGTTTAAAAATGCAACTATTTCAAGGTTTAAGGAAGCTTATAACCTAATGAGAAAAAAAGAAAAAGCTTCTGTTGTTGATAGCCTAGATTTAGCTTTAGAGTTATCTTTTAATAATCTATTAAATCCTGCAATAATTTTAGCATGTAAGAATCTGGATGAACTTGATATTTACCTTGACTGTTTAAGTAGTAATGAACTCGATAAGTTTAGCTTTTTCAAAGTAAAATATGAAATTGCACCTATGAAAAAGACTTGAAAATTACTTCAAGTCTTTTTGTTTCTTTCTTCAAATTCTCTCCTTTTTTCATGTCTCGCAATTCTTCTATCATCCCTTTTTGAAATTATTGAATACACAAAATAAATTATAATAACTATTATTACTAATGTTGTGGTGTTTTTTGCTTTTGTAATTAAACCACCAATTTTTCCTATTTTGCCAACATATTTTCCCTGTATATTCTCTGCCTTGACAAGTTCACTATCATTTGCATTGTTTGCATCTCCCTTTGTTTTATAGCTAATTTTTCCATCTTCATAGACAATTTCAACAATTCTATGCGTTACTGCACTACCTTCTTCCATAAATGTTATTATATCATTTGTTTTAAGTTCCTCTGAATTTGTTTCTTTTATTATTATCATATCTCCTATATGCAGTGTTGGTTCCATACTCCCTGACAGTATGCTAAAAGCCTTGTAACCAAATAAATTCGGAATTTTATTTGGTTCTTTTAACTTTTGAATTACGAGCCAAAGATTAGAAAGCAAAATTACTATTATTATAGGGTAAAATATACTTTTAAAAATTTTGGCAATATGTTTTTTTTTATTTAATTTTTTTTTTATTTCATATTCAGTATATATTCTCATCTTATCCTCTTATTTATTTATATTTATATGGATCACTAGATGTACCTGTACCTGTCATTTCTAAATCGCCTCTAATTGTAATTACTGGTCTTATACCTAATGTCGATGTTAAAGTGTTTCCATTACTTGGCCAGTCATGCAATCTTCCATTTGTTGCAAGTATCATCATTCCGGCTTTTTTATGGCTATTATTATCCCAAAAGGATGGGGACATTGTCCAACAATCTGTCGTGATTGATGAATTATAAAGGAAATATGAGGTATTGCTACTTTCCCAATGTCCTCCTGCATATACTATATCATCTCCTGTAAGCAATCCTACATTATCTGTAATTATATTTTTACCTGTTTCAGAAAATGTTGGTGTATAATTACCAAAATCTTTTCCTACCCTTTGGTATGTTCCAAAATAGTAGCAAGCTCCTCCTCCTGAAACTGAATCTGTATCACTTGAATATGATGTATCAAATACAAAATCTGATTGTATAACATAACTACCATAATTTGTTGCAATATTTGTATTATACCAATTGTGCAAAGCAGTATATGCTTGTGAACTCTCCCAATCTATAAGTGTTATTGCTGAATCAATTGATGTTGCTGTGTTAGATGTTTGATATTTTGATGTAGTGGCAACTGAATCTAGTACAATTCTAAGTGTTCCATCTGCATTTATTCTTAATATTCTCCATGTTTTACCTGCAAAACTAACATAGTTATTGGTAACAGCTCCTCTATAAAAATAAATTGTACCTCCTGTTTCTGTATCTGTAACAGAACCTAGTTCCTTATCATTTGAACCAGATGTTCCCGAAAACTTTGAACCATCTGAGTATTCCGTATCTGTTTCATTTCCGTGATACTACATTGTTTTTCAAGTTTTTTTCAATATATACTTTCGTGTTTGTTGCAATTTGTAGCTCATTTAACAAGTATGGTTTTATTCCCTGCATTTCAATGTTTATATTCATATAAATATTGCCTGATGAATCTTTTTGTGAATTTGTATATATATAATCTGATTTACTTGAGAATTTAATACTTGATGTTTGAGTTGTATTTGCAGGAATTGTTACATATTCATCTTCTGTATCTCCATATTTAACATTTAATGTGTCTTCTGCTTCTTTAATTTTATATCTTACAGAATAAGGGTTATTATTTGTAACACTAACATTATAAAGGTTTTCATCTTCATTTTGAACAGTAATTGTTGCAGTTAGTGGCGTACTTGATTTTGATGTGACCGTAACATCATTACCAGTAAGTGTTTTTTTATATTTTGCATAAGAAAAATTAACACCTACACATATTAGTATAAAGATTAATATAAAAAATATTCTAAAAGTTTTTTTCATTTTCCCTCCACTTATATTACTTGTGTACTATTTACTTCAATACTAAATTTATAGCTTTTATTTGCATATTCTACACTGTTTTTTGTTTCATCCCAAGTAAATATAATCTTAAAATTTTGTGTTTCTTCTGTTCCATAATTTAAAGTTATTGGTCCATATCCATTTGAAGTATTTTCTAATTCAGTTTCTGTAGTTCCTTCTAATTTATAAATTTTATATGTTAGTGGTAAATCGCTTTGAGTTATATTTACATTTATGTAATATTCCATTTGTACTTCATTTATTTCGGAGTTTTCAGTATTATTTACACTAAAATTATATGTTCTTGTATCTCCTGGAAGCATTGAATCTATTGTATTTTCTGTTTTTAATGATATTCTCGGTATGGCTATGTCTAAGTTTTCTTTTATATTTGCTTCAGATGTATAGCGTGAATTTGTTATATTTAAAAAATATACCGTTGAAATAAATATAAATATTACAATTAAAAATTTTATTTTTCGTTTCATTACCATACACCCCTTTCTTTAGTTCTATATTTTTTGTTTTATACTTATTATGGCAGTTATATAGTAGTTTTCTGTTCCTGTTGGTATGCTATCATTTTCTGTATCTGCCCATTGCCAATATATTCGTAAATTTTGAGTCTCTGCTTCTGTTAAGCTCTCTAAAGAACTATTTAAACTTACCTGCCCTGTTATTGTATTATCTACTATTGTTTGCATTGTTTCTTCTCCGGTTAATTTTGTATCCTTCCAATGTTATTCCTGTTGGAATATTTGCTATATCTAAATTAATTGTATATTCTAATGCAACTTCTGTTCCTGCTGGATTAATTGCTATATCAAAATATCCACTTTGTCCTGGTGCAAGTTTATTATCTTTTGTTTTAGTTTCTGTACTTGGTACAAGTTCTATAATATTGGAAACTTCTTGTGTATCATTAGCTATTTCTAAGTTATTTATTTTTATTATCCATTTTGCTACATGAGTATTTACTGTATTTGTTGAAAATACTGTATATCTTGCAAGTGTGTTGTATGAAAATAAAAAAAGTGCTAAGAAGGAATAAAACGAAAGAAATCGTTTTAATCTTTTTGTATGCCTTGCTTTATATCTTTCATTCAAATTCATTCTTATCACCCACCTCTTTTGTACGATTTCAATATTCACTGGCGAAAAGTTCTATATTTATTTGATAATTGGCTTCTACATTTGTACCAATTTCCGTATCATTCTCACTTTCAAACCATTTCCATTCTAATGTGTATACATTGTATGAATTATTTGCAAGTACAACTTCATTGCACATTAATTCTTGTGCACTTATCCATTTTTTTTCATCTCCCATAATGTATTTACCATTTAATTTTAGTCTATATTTCATATTAATATTATAATTATTTGTTTCAATCATTTTTAAATCATAAATTATTGCAAATTTGTTATTATTCCTTATTATAAACTGATAAGCATTTTCAGAACCTGGTGCAATTACTCCATCTACCGTGTAGTAAGATTTATGTTTAAATATATTAAGTGGTGTTTCTTCAGCATATTGTTTTTCTTCATCATATACCAACATTCCTGTTTTTTTAGATGTAGATGTATTTTTGCAATTGCCGCTACAACTTAAATTATCTGTTTCCTTATTGCAAGGGCAATTGTTTTTATTACATGTGCCAGTTTCACAATTGCAACACTTACAATTATTATTTTCTCCTCCAATAAAATTTATATCAAAAATATCCACATACCCTGTTGGTATTTTCACTTCAATTCTTCCAAAATGTGAAATAAGAAAAAACAATATTATAAGGAAAATAATAACCAATAATAATGCAATTATAAAATTTTTTTCCCTTTTTTCCATTGTTACTCCTTCTCTTTTGTAATAAATCTAAGCTTTCATTAAAACCTATACAGCCTGACTATATAGGCTTTAATGGAAGTTTAAAAACTTCCATTTTTACTATGCTTGTGTATCAATATGTTGTTGTAATTCTAATGTTACAGGGAAACTTAGTGTAGAAGCTGCCACACCCACTGCAGTATCAGATGTATTATGATTATCATTATTTGTCCATGTTAATGTTATTGTTACTGTAACTTTTCCATTTTCAGCAGTAAATGCACTATCATTAACTAATTTAATTGTGCCAGTCTTATCTTCTACTCCATTTACTTTAGCTGATGTTGTTACTTTTACATCATCTTTACTTGCACCAAAATACTCTGCTAAAGCTGTCTCATCAACTGTTGCAACATAGTCTACTGCAACTTCAGTACCTGTTAAATCCACTTGTATCTCAGCTGTTGCTGTAGTTTGAGGTGCTATTTTATTAGATACAACATTTTCATTTGCTGTAACTGTGAAATCCAAGTCAAAATTATTTGCTAATTCATTGTTTTCTCCATCTTTAAAAGCTACTGCCCATTTTGCAGCAGCTACCATTGCTGTTCCTGAAACTGAACTTGCATATCTTGCATAAGTTCCAGAAACAAAATATAGGCAAACTGTTAAAAGCATTAGCATTGCTATTATTCCTTTAATTGTTCTTTTTGTCATTTGTTTTCTCACCTCCCCGTACTTTTGTTTTTGTATCAGTTTTAAATTACTGAACGATTTTATTTATAACAAACCCTCCTTTGGGAGTGTTTATTAGTCAAAACCTAGTGTTTTCCTTGCTGTTTTTTGAATTCTTCAAATTCCTTTCTATACTTTTCGTCATCCCTTTTATTTGCAAAATGTAACCATATTAAACCTATAACTAAAATTACAAGTAATACCATTATAAGTCCCATTGGTTGCTGTAAAAACATTAAGAAATTTCCTAATTTTGAAATTTTAAAGGCATAAATTCCTTCTATTGCAGATGTTTCAACTAAATTGCTGTCTTCTGAGTTGTTATTATCACCTTTAGTTCTAAATTTTTTTTGTCCATTTTCATTAACAATTTCAATTA
>CAZTBY010000015.1:0-18788 GCA_964612395.1 uncultured Clostridium sp.
ATAGGAGCTGCTGAAAAATCTGGTGCAGCTTATACAGAAGCAGATGACAAATTAAACAATGTTGCTTCTGATAAAATATTAAGTGGAAATACAAAATCTGTAGAAGATTACATGACAAATGCAGGAATTACTGTTGAATAGTAATTTGATTTTGAGTTTAAAATTAAGTTGAATTGGCATATGCATAAAACATGTATATGCCTAATTCTGTAAAAAGGGTGAATATAATTGAACACTATTATTTATTTTTTTATGTTTATAATTGGTACAGTTTTAGGCAGTTTTTATACTCTAGCAGTATATAGAATCCCTTTAAAACAAGATATAACACATACTAGATCATATTGTCCAAAGTGTAATCATAAATTAAATTTCTTAGATTTAATTCCAATATTAAGCTATATATGTTTAGGTGGAAAGTGTAGATATTGTAAAGAAAAAATTAGACCAAGGTATCTTATACTAGAAATTTCATCTGGACTTGTATTTCTTGCATTTGCAGTTTTGCTTAATATTGATTTGTTAAATATAGAAATTTCGAAAATTGCAACACTAATTTTTGGAGTTCTATTTTTAAGTTCAGTTTTTATAATTATTGGAATTTTTAAGGAATATAAAAAAATACAACAATCAGTATTCAATTTTGGTATTATAGCAGAAGCAGGCTATATGATATATCTATACATATTGAATACTAGTATATATAGATATATTATATATACTTTAATATTAGCTTTAATGCTAATATTAAACAATATAAAAAGTACCAGTGAAACATTAAGAAAAATATTATTTGTAATATTTATGATTATTGGAATTGGTGAAATAGTTATGATTTTACTATAAAAGTGACTTGCATTTCTATACGAGGAGATGAAAAATGAACAAGAAAAATGGTAGAAATAAATTAGAACTGGTTAGAGGAGAAAGAGGAATTGTTGTAACAGATGCTATAATAGCGATTCTAATTGTAATGCTATTTACAGGGCTTATAACATCACTAATTAGTAAGATAATGGTAGAAAAAACGAAAATTAAAATGAATAGCCAACAAATGACATTTGTTACACAAATATTCGAACACATTGAAGAAATGGATTATAATGATGTTACAGAGGAAAATGTTATTGAATATATAAACAACATTGAACCAACTAAAGTGAGTGCAGGAACAACTTTAGATACCTTAACAACTGCAAATAAAATTAAAGTCAAGATAGAAAAATATGAAACAACAGGGGAAAATTCAGGTTTTGATTTAGTAAAAATTGTAACATTAACAGTGCAAAACGAACTAAATAATAAAACATATACAACTGAAATTTCAAGAATAAAAAAAGCAACTATACAGGATGTGCAAGACGAATTAGATACATAAGTGGTAATTATTTGCAATATTCAAAAAACAATTTAAAAAGTAAAGAAAATATATTATAATGGTAATATAAACAAACGAAAGGGGACAAAATTATGGATTCAAAAAGAAGAGGACCAATTGGAATTGAATTAGTAAGAAGAGGAATACTTACCCAAACAGATATTGATAAAGCACTGGAATATCAAAAAAGAAACCCAGGTAAAAAAATTATTGAAATAATAAGCATGTTAAATTTATGCGATCAATATGTGCTTTTACAGGTATTAAGTGATATGCTTGGAGAAAAAGCAATAATATTTTCAATAAATGATGTTAAAATTGATGTAAAAAAATATATTTCTTTAGATATGGCAAAAAAGTATTTAGCGGTTCCATATGAAATAAATGGAGATAAAATAAAAGTATGTTTTTCTGATGCTAGTAGCGATACTGCAACGGAAGCTATTAGATTAATACTACTAAATAAAGGTTATATAATGGAAAAATATGTAACATTTACAAAGAATATTACTAGTGTTTTGAAATCATTAGAAGGGAGTAATTCTGAAAACATTGATTCTGGTGAAGATGCTACAACACTAGTGGATAGTATTATTAAAACAGCAATGAAAAAGAGAGCCAGTGATATTCACATTGAGCCACTAGAAGATTCAATTCGTGTTAGATACAGAATAGATGGTGAATTAGTAAAAGCAGCTGAAATAAGTAAAGAAAAACAAAATCAGATAGTTGGAAGATTAAAATCAATATCTAATATGTTCCAAGAAAAGCAAGAATCTCAAGATGGTAGAATTACGCTTTATCCAGAATACAATATCCGTGTATCTTCCCAAAAAAACATTTTTGGAGAAAAATTCGTTTTGAGATTGCTAAAGAAAAACATGAATATTAGAGGACTAGCAGAGCTTGGCTTTAACCTATCAAATGAAGAAATAAGAAAAAAATTAAATCGAAGAAACAGTATAACAGTTATTGCAGCACCAACTGGTGAAGGTAAAACAACAACACTTTATAGTATAATAGATTATTTAAATAATCCAACCATTAATATAACAACAATTGAAGACCCAGTTGAAATTAGGATTCCTGGTTTAAATCAAATAGAAATTTCAGAAAAGTTAAGATTTTCAGATTCTCTAAGAACTGTTTTAAGACAGGACCCTGATATTGTACTTGTAGGAGAAATAAGAGATAAAGAAACAGCTGAAATTGCAATGCAAGCTGGACAAACAGGTCACTATGTTTTATCTACAATACATACAATAGACAGTATAGAGGTAATTACAAGACTTAGAAAAATGGGAATATCAAATTATGATATTTCAAGTACACTTGCTACATCAATATCACAAAGACTAGTAAGGAAAATATGTCCTAAATGTGCAATTAAAAGAGAATTCACAGACAGAGAAAAAGAAATTATAACAGGAACTTTAAAAAAATATGGTTTAAAAGCAGATTTAAATGATAAATTCACATACACACCATCAGGCTGTGAATTCTGTAATGGTTCTGGATACTATGAAAGAATAGGTGTATTTGAAGTATTATCTATAACAGATGAAGTAAAAGAGTTAATAATAAGTGGTGCTTCAAGCTTGGAAATAAGACAATTAGCAATGAAACAAGATTATAGACCACTAGCTGTAGACGGAATAAATAAAATTATTAATGGAATTACAACATTAGAAGAGGTTAATAAAAAAATAATATTATATTAGTAATAAGGTAAGGAGAAAAACTATGATAAAATTAGAAGAGATTTTAACTGAAGCAATAGAATCAAATGCATCAGATATTCATTTAGTTGTAGGTAAAAGACCTATGCTTAGAATATCAAAAATCTTAGCAGAAATGGAAGATGAGGATGTTCTTCAAAATGAGGATATGTATGAAATGTATGACTACTTTGTTAGAGGAAATATAGAAAAAGACAATGAATATAATGAAACTAAAAAAATAGATTTCTCATATGAATTTGGAGGAGTTAGATTTAGAGGAAACATTTCTTCAGCTGATAATATTCCAGTAGCAACACTAAGGATTATAAAAAATGAACTACCAAGATTTGAAGAATTAGGAGTTCCAGATGTTGTTAGAAGAACAATGTATCAACCACAAGGTTTAATTCTTGTAACAGGTAAAACAAATTCTGGTAAAACAACAACTTTAAATGCACTAATTAATGAAATAAATGAAAATGAAAACAAAAAAATTCTATCATTAGAAAAGCCAGTAGAATATAAGCACACATCAAAAAAATCATTAGTAGTGCAAAAGGAAGTAGGTACTGGTAAAGATGTTTTAACGTATAGAGATGGTGTAAAAAATGCTTTAAGAGAAGATTGTGATATCCTAATAATAGGAGAGATTAGAGATAAAGAAACTATGGAAGCAGCAATAGATATGGCAGAATCTGGTCACTTGGTATTAGGAACTCTACATACAAAATCTTGTGCTGAAACAATAGATAGAATAATAAATTTTTATGAAATTAGAGACCAAGGTTCAGTTAAATACTTATTAGCATCACTTTTAAAACTAATTGTATCACAAAGGTTATTAAAAGGAATTGATGATAAATTAGTATTACTTCCAGAGGTTGTGGTTGTAGATAACATAGTAGCTGGTTGTATAAGAAAAGATAAATTTAGTGTATCTGAATTAGAGGATGCAATTCAAAGTAACCTAGGGAAAGGAAATGTTAGCTTAATAAATTCGCTAGCAACGCTATATGTACAAAATAAAATAACATTAGACCAAGCAAAATCACAATTAGAAGAAAAGAACTTGGAAATATTAAATAGAACAATAATGCAAATGAAAATGAAACAACAAATGATGTAACTATTAATAACAGAATGGAGGTAAACTATGCCTATATATAAATATAGAGCAGCAACAAAATCTGGCGATATTGTTGAATATCGAACAGATGCACCAAATAAATTTGTATTGCTAAATAAATTGAAAACTAATAACTTATATCCAATTTCAGTAACATCAATAAATGCTAAAACTGATAAAAAAGCGAAAAAGCAGAAAAGAAATATAGAAACTAGCAATAGTGTTCTAAAGCAAGTTAGAACAGAACAAATTAAGAAAAGTATGGATCGTAAAGAAAGTTGGTTTAAAAGAGCAGATGAAGCATTGCAAAGAAATAGAGCAATAAAGAAAAGAGATATTATAGTTTTTACTCAAAACTTTTATTTATTGAAAAAAGCAAATTTTAACAACATACATGCATTATCTACAGTTATTGAAACAATAGAAAATTCAACACTAAAAGCAATTGTTGAAGATATTTTACTTGGGGTTGAAGCTGGTGAAAATATGTATACAACAATGGAGTACTATGGTTCAGTATTTCCACCAATATATATTAATATGATTAAAGTTGGAGAACTTTCAGGTTCGCTTACAAATGCTTTAGAGCAAGCAGTGAAATACTTAGAAGAATCAGAAACACTGAATAAAAAACTAAGAGAAATATTGATTCCAAACTTAGCACAGTTTGTATTACTATTAGTGCTTGCTGTAATTGGAACTATTATTTCTGTTCCAATGATACAAAAGGCATTTGATAGCTTTGGCTCAACAGCGCAATTACCAGCAATTACTGTATGGTTCTCAAACTTTCTAAATAGGGTAAGTCAAATTTGGTATATTCCTGTTTGTATAGTTGCAATAATTATTGGAGTAATAATGGCATATATAAAAACACCAAAAGGAAAATACAAATTCCATTACTTTAAATATAAAATGCCAATCTTTGGAAAACTAATATATGCAATTGATTTTTCAAGATTAATACAATCTATATTACTAAACTTAAAGAATGGACAAAGAATACAGGAAGCATTAGAAACAAGTAGAAATATTTCAAATAATTTAGTTATGCTATCATTAATAGAAACAGCAATTAACAATATAACAATAGGACAAAGCTGGATAGAACCATTTGAACAATCAGGACTTTCAACACCAATGATAACAGAAATGTTAAAGATAGGAATGCAAACAGACCTAACTGAAATGATGGAAAAGTTAAACAACTATATGCAAATAGATATAGATGAAATTATGCAAAGAATAATAAAAGTATTACCACAAGTAGTACAAATCTTTGTTGGTATAGTTTTGATATTTGTTGTAGTTGTAGTTCTAGTTCCAATGATTCAGGTATATATGGGAGGCTGGATGCTTGAAAATTACATAGATTTATAAAATTAAATATAAAAAATCCACTAGTTTTAGTGGATTTTTTAATGCATTTGCTTGTATAAATTTCAGTTATATGGTACAATATATTCGTAAAAAAATAAAATAGAAGGAATTATATGTTAAAAGAAAATATAAAAAATTATGATTTAGACGAACTAAAAGAAAAAATTGAAATTTTACGGAGAGAAGAAATACAGAGCAGAACAAATTTTCCGTTGGATTTATAAAGAAAATGTTACAAGCTTTGATGAGATGACCAATTTGCCTGAATCCCTAAGGAAAAAACTAAAGGAAAAATTCGATTTACATGTTTTTAGCATTATAAAAAAGCAAGAATCAAAAGATGGAACAAAAAAGTATTTATTTGATGTACTAGACAACAATGCAATAGAATCAGTTTTGATGGATTACAAGTATGGAAAAACAATATGTGTCTCATCACAAGTTGGATGTAAAATGGGATGTAAGTTTTGTGCCTCTACAGGTGTGAAATTTGCAAGAAGTTTAGAAGCGGGGGAAATTGTAGAACAACTTTTAGCAATAGAAAGAGATGAAAATGTTCGTATTTCAAATTTAGTGTTCATGGGTATAGGTGAACCATTAGACAATTATGAGAATGTAATGAAAGCAATAAAACTTTTAAATAACCCAAAAGGAATAAATATGGGAGCAAGGCATATTAGTATATCAACAAGTGGGTTAGTACCCAATATTTATAAATTGGCAGATGAAAATATTCAATGTACATTATCTATTTCACTTCATAGTAGTAACAATGAAAAAAGAAGTAGTATGATGCCAGTAAATAACCTATATAACATACAAGAATTAATGAAGGCATGTAAGTATTATATTGAAAAAACAAACAGGAGAATATCTTTTGAATATGCATTAGCAAAAGACAATAATGATAATCTTCAAGATGCACAAGACCTAGTAAAATTATTACATGGAATGTTATGTCATGTAAACCTAATACCAATAAACAAAATAGATAATGGTACATATACAAAAAGCACAAATGAAAATATAATTAAATTTAGAGATTATTTAAATGCACACGGAATAGTAGCAACAATACGTAGAGAATTAGGTGCAGATATAGATGCAGCATGTGGTCAACTTAGAAAAAAAGAGGTGAATAAATGAAAATATATGCTGATACAGATATAGGAATGGTGAGACAGTCTAATCAAGATGCTTATTATATATCAGAGAAAAAAAACAATTACAAACTATGTATTTTAGCAGACGGTATGGGAGGATATGCAGGAGGAGAAGTTGCAAGCAGACTAGCATGTATGAGTGCAGCAGAATATATAAAAGACAATTTTGATGATAATAAAATATATACAAAAGAGGAACTTTTAGAAATTGTAAAAAAAGCAATGGAATATTCAAATAAAATTGTATATGATAAATCTTGCCAAATAGAAGATTTAGAACAAATGGGTACTACATTAGAAATTTGTTTAATATATAATAATAGAGCATATATAGGGCATATAGGCGATAGTAGAATTTACAGAATAAGGCAAGACATAATGAGGAAGATAACAGTAGACCATAGTTATGTTCAAAAACTAGTAAAAGATGGAACAATAACTAAGGAAGAAGCTATTCACCACCCAAAGAAAAATATGCTTATGAAAGCATTACGGTTGTGAAGAAACAATTGAACCAGATGTAATGGTTAAAGGATTTAATCCAAATGACATAATTTTAATTTGCTCCGATGGATTAACTAATATGATAGCAGAACAAGAAATATATAATATTGTAATAGAAGATACTGAAAATGCAACAAAAAGACTAATCAAAAAAGCTAAAGAACTAGGTGGATTAGATAACATTACAGTAATAATAATAAAAAATTAAAGCACGAAATTCACACATGAAAGGAACGTGAAAATAAATGAATTTAGAAGGAAAACTATTAGGAAGCAGATATGAAATTATAGAGAAAATTGGAAATGGTGGAATGGCAACAGTTTACAAAGCAAAAGATCTTGTATTAAAAAGATATGTTGCTGTAAAAATACTAAGAGAAGAATATACAACAGATAATGAATTTATAAAAAGATTTAATATAGAAGCAGAATCAGCAGCTAGTTTAACACACCCTAATATTGTATCTGTATATGATGTTGGAAAAGAGGGAAACCTATATTACATTGTAATGGAATTAATAAAAGGAAAAACACTAAAAGAAATAATTGTTGAAGATGGAAGAATGGGCTGGAAATGGTCAGTTAAAATAGCAAAACAGATAGCACAAGCATTAGAAACAGCACATAGAAACAATATTATTCATAGAGATATAAAACCACATAACATAATAATTACAGAAGATGGAACAGCAAAAGTTACAGATTTTGGAATTGCAAAAGCAGTTTCAAACTCAACAATAACCGCATTTGGAACAACAATAGGATCAGTGCATTATTTTTCGCCAGAACATGCACGTGGAGGTTATACAGATGCAAAATCTGATCTTTATTCATTGGGTGTTGTATTATATGAAATGGTAACGGGGAGAGTTCCATTTGATGCAGATACCCCAGTATCTGTTGCACTAAAACATATGCAAGAAAAACCAGTAGCACCAATAGCTCTAAACCCTGCAATACCACAAAGTTTAAATGACTTAATCTTAAAAGCAATGGAAAAAGATCCAAATATGAGATATAATACAGCAACAGAAATGATAGAAGATTTAGATAAAATACTAAAAAATCCAGAAACTGAAGTGAAAGTAGTAGACGAAAGTCAGGTAAGATCTAGAAGAGTGCAAGAAAAAGATACATCAAATATAAGCAAATCTAAAAAGTTTAAAAGTTACTTAGAAGAACACAAAGGCGTAAAAATAGCATTAATAGTAGCAATTTTTCTAGTAGTATTTATTGCAAGTATAGGAATAACATTAGGAGTATTAAATTCAGAAGAACCTAAAACAAAAGACATATTATTACCAAACTTTACAAACTTAACGCTAGATGAAGCAAAAGCAAAAGCAGAAGAATCAAAATTAAAATTAAATGTATCAGAAGAAAAATATGATGTTCAAATAGAAGAAGGAAAGGTTATTTCACAAGACCCAAAATATCAACCAAACTTTACAGTAAAAGAAGGAAGCACAGTAAATGTAGTTGTAAGTAAAGGTCAGGAAATAGTAAAAGTTACAAAGCTTGTTGGCAAGACTAAAGATGAAGCAAGAAAAGAGTTAAAAGACTTAGGGTTAGAGATGGAAATAGAAGAAATAAACAGTGATGATGTTGAATCAGGAATAGTAATAGAACAAGATAAACAAGAAGGCGAAGAAGTTCTTGCAGGAACAAAAATTAAATTAAAAGTAAGTTTAGGAATAGAAAAAGTAGAAGTTCCAGATTTATCAGGACTTTCAGAAGATGAAGCAAAAACAAAAATTGCCGAAGCAAAATTAAAATGGATAAGAACTGATAAAATAAAAGACTCAAGCAAAGGAACAGGCGTTGTAGAACAAAACATATCTCCTAAAAGCATGGTAGATAAAAATACAGAAATTTCAATAACAATAAACGAATATAAAGAAATTACACAAGGTACAATAAACATCGATGTTGCAGCACTTACAGGATACGAAGCAGAATATAAACAAGTCGAAGATGGAAAAGATGAAGATGGGAAGACAAAATATAAAGATGTTTTAGTACCACCAGAAAAAGTAAAACTTAAAGTAACTGTTAATGACGAACAAGTAACAGAACAAGAAGTAAGTGAGGATGAAAAAGATCTTCAAGTAAACTTTGATGGAGAAGGTACAGTTAGAATAAAAGTTATAATTGATGGAAGTACAAAGAAAACGGTAGACATGAACTTGAATTCAGAAACAACAAAAAATATTCCTTAAAAATATACTAAAACATAACTTAGAGGGGCGTATAGCATACGCCCCAAAAAACAATAAAAGGAGATTAACATGGGATTTTTTGACAAATTAAAACAGGGTTTGGGAAAAACACGTGATTCCCTAAATGATAAGATAAACAGTGTTTTTAGTAATTTTAGAAAAGTAGATGAAAATTTACTAGAAGAGCTGGAAGAAATTTTAATAATGTCTGATATAGGAGTTGAAACAGCAACAGAGATAATTTCTAGATTAAGAAATAGAATTAAGCTAGAAAAAATTACCGATGAACAAGGTGTTAAAAATGTGTTAAAAGAAGAAATGCAAAAAATATTAGACAAAGTACCAAATGGATTAGAACTAAAAACCAAACCAACAGTAATTCTAGTTGTTGGTGTAAATGGAGTTGGCAAAACAACATCAATTGGCAAAATAGCGAATAATCTTAGAAAACAAGGAAAGAAGGTTGTGGTTGCAGCAGCAGATACATTTAGAGCAGCGGCAGTTGAACAACTTGAAATATGGGCAAAACGTGCAGATGTGGATATAGTAAAAAGAAATGAGGGCTCAGACCCAGCATCTGTAGTTTATGATGCGATAAAAATTACAAAAGAAAAAAATGCAGATGTATTAATATGTGATACGGCAGGAAGATTACACACAAAAAAATACTTAATGGACGAGCTACTAAAAATAGGTAAAGTAATAGAAAAAGAACTACCAGAATCAGAAAAAGAAACATTAATGGTAATAGATAGTACAACGGGACAAAATGCAATTATACAAGTAAAAGCTTTTAAAGAAGTTGTTCCAATCACAGGATTAATACTTACAAAGCTTGATGGAACTGCAAAAGGTGGAGTTGTTATAGGAATTGTAAATGAGAATTCTATACCAGTAAAATTTGTTGGTGTAGGAGAAAAAATAGATGACATGGAGGTCTTTAACTCAAAAGATTTTGTAGATGCAATTATTTAAGTGGAGGTCTTTAATGAAAAAAGTAAAAAAAAGAGTAATATTTGTAACATTATTTATAATAGCATTTGCCATATATAGTTATATAAATGTTAGAGGTGAATACTTACAAATTCTTGGAATTGGCTCAAAATATGTAGAAATTTTTAAACACAACTTAATGCAAAGAATATGTGTATTTTTAATTAGTTTTGTAATAATCTATTTACTTACATATATAACAACAGTTTTTATAAAAAAAGGTTTAAGAAAGTTCTTTGAAGAAGATAAACAGGAAATGCCAAAGCTTCCTAATAAATCAATATCTTTTGCATTTGCAACTATTGCTGGAATATTATTTTCAAACCTAATTACAGAAAAAGCAATACTTGCATTTAACCATACATCATTTTGGGAAACAGAGCCAGTATTTAACTTGGATATAGGTTACTATATATTCCAAAAACCATTTATAGAGGCAGTACTCTATAGCTTTATAGCAGTAATGGCAGTAATGTGCATATATATAATATTTTATTATGTTATATGTTTTCATAAATTCTTTAAACAGGGAATTAATATGGAAACATTAAAAACAAATACTTTTATAAAGCAAATTGTAGTAACAGTATTTTTTATATTATTAGCCATAGCTGCACTTTCAATACTTATGGTACAAGACATAGTACTTGGAAAATTTACACAAACAAGTAATGGAACAGCTCTGTATGGAGCAGGCTTTATTGATGTAACTATAAAAAAATGGGGATATATAATATTCTCAGCATTTATAGTAATATGTGGAATTCGTGCAATAAAAAAATGTAAAAAAGGTGAATTTAGAAAAGCATGCTATAAAATATTAGAAATACCAATATATTTAGTAGTTTTATTTGGTGTAATACTTATAGCAGATATTATTTACGTAAATAACAATGAATTAGATAAGCAAAAACAGTATATAAGCACAAATATTGAATTTACTAAAAAAGCATATGATATCGACATAGAAGAAATAGAATTACAAAGTACAGGAACAATAACGGCAGATGATATTACAGAAAATTCAGAAGTAATAGAAAATATTAACATATTTAATAGAACAAAAGTACTTGCACACTTAGAAGAATACCAAACAAACCTAGGATATTACACATATAATTCAACAGGTATAGGACTATATAATATTGAAGGGAAAAATAGTTTAGTATATGTAAGTCCAAGAGAAATTAAGAGCAATGAAACGAGAACATACAGTAATAAAACATATGAATATACACATGGATACGGAGCAATTATAACATCAGCATCAACAACAAATGAAAATCGGAACATTAAAGTATTTACAAAGTGCATTTAATGATGATAACCAAACTATAAAAATTACAGAGCCTAGAATTTACTTTGGACTTCAAACAAATGACGCAATTGCAACAAATGGTAAAGAAAACACAGAATACGATTACCCAATATCTAGTACAAAAAGTAGCTATAATACATATAATGGAGAAGCGGGAATAACATTAGGATTCTTTGATAGATTAATACTTGGCATAAAAGAAGGAAATATAAAACTAGCATTTTCAAAAAACATATCAAATGATAGTAATATAATTATAAAAAGAAATATACTAGAAAGAGTAGAAGAGGTAATGCCATATTTGGAATACGATAAAAACCCATATATGGTAATAACAGATGAGGGAAGGCTTGTATGGGTAATTGATGCATATACAACATCAAATAGCTACCCATATTCACAAGTTACAAACCTACAACAAGAAAATGGAACAATAAAGAAAATAAATTATATAAGAAATTCAGCTAAAATAATAATAGATAGTTTTGATGGAACAATGAAGTTCTATATAACAGATAAATCAGATCCAATAATAATGTCATATTGGAAGATGTATCCAAGTTTATTTGAAGACATAAATGCTGAAATTCCAGAGGACATTGCAAAACATTTTGTTTATCCAGAGTACCTTTATAGTATTCAAGCAGATGTTTTAAAACAATATCATCAAGTACAGCCAGAAGTACTATTTAGATCAGATGACGTTTGGAATACAGCAAAAGAAAATACAAGTAAGGTTACAACACTTGTAGGAACTGATATTGAACCGTACTATACAGCAGTAAAAACAGTAGACAACAGTGAAACAATATTAGGACTAGTTCTACCATACACAATAGATGGTAAACAAAATATAAATGCATACTTAGTAGGTTCATATGATGAAAAAGGTAAAAAAACATTAAAACTATATAAATTCAACAAAGATACAGCAATACTTGGAACATTACAACTAGATACACTAGTAGAACAAGATGAAAAGATTTCAGCAGAACTAAAATCAATAGAAGTAACTGGAACTAAAATAGAAAAAAACATTATAGTTATACCAGTAAACAATACACTTCTATATGTAGAACCAATATTCCAAGTTCTTCAAAATGAAAACAAAACAGCACCAATACTAAAGAAAGTAATTGTAGCATCAGGAAATAAAGTTGCGATAGGAAACACATTGGAAGAATCATTAAAAAACCTTTTATCACAAGAGGCAGTAAGTATAAAGATAGAAACAGAGAATATAGATGATCTAATAGAAGAAATAATAAAAGCTAACAATAACCTAACAGAATCAAATGAGAGTAATGATTGGGCACTAATTGGGCAGGACATAGAAAAATTACAATCATTAATAAATCAACTTGAAAAATTAAATGAAGAGTCTAAAAAAGAACAGGATAGTAAAATAGAACAAGTAACAGAATAAAAATAAAAAAAACACCCAAAATATAAATGGGTGTTTTTTATGAGAAACAAAATGAAACTAATAAAAAGAAACTTCATAGCAGGAATGGCAAAAGGAGTAGGAATGGGAATAGGGTTTAGCATAATATCTGCTATAATTGTATATATCTTACAAAAGATAATAAAGCTAAATATACCAGCAATAAGTGATTATATAATAGACATAGTTGCAATTGTTCAAAAGAACTTATAATAATTAGGCAAAACTTCTACTGTTCTTGAATTTTAAGGGAAAATGTGTTAAAATAGTTATGTTAACAATAGTGACTCCGTTTTCAAAAACAAAGTACATCAGGTGTAAAATAACTATTTTAAGGAGGAAAGAGTATATGAAGTTCGACAAAATTATGTTTTGCGATTATGACATAGTTCAGTTTATTACCAAAAGTCAATTAGTCGCAAAAGACGGAAGCTTCATGACACTGTCAGTTACGACAGAGAAAAATCTCGAATTAATGATTTTTCTTGGGGAGAATGACACAGGAGATGGATACGAGGTACGTGTTTACAAAAACAAGCCGACAGACAAATACAGACCGCATCAGTCAGACGAAGTGAAATGCTATGAAGAAAATGACGAATTTGCAAAATTTATCTTTGATGCGTATTACAAAGCAAGAGACTTCGTTTACACACTTTCATATCACCACTTGGAATACAACATAAGGCCGGTAAGAAAAATCAAAAAACACAAGTAACTGATGAAGAACTTGAGGGTATAGATTTATACCCTCAAATTTTTTTACTAAAAGCATTGACAATTTCTTTTATAAAATATACAATAAAGAAAACAAAAGGGGGAGATGTTATGATAGAAGTTTCAACCTCAATTTTAAATGTAGACGAAAAAGAAGCTATGAAAGCTTTTTACGATTTAGAAGTTGCAAAAACAGATTATTACCATATAGATGTTATGGATGGCAAATTTGTACGGAAATGATACATCAGTTCTTATGTATAGTTATGCAAGTAGCATAAAACAAATGTCTAATATACCATTAGATATTCACTTAATGGTAGAGGAGACAAAAGACTATGTAGACCAATATATTGCATTAAGTCCACATTTTATCACAATTCATTATGAAGTTTTTAATGATAAAAAGCAATTAAAGGAAACAATAAAATACATAAAGCAAAATGGAGTTCAATGTGGTTTAGCGATAAAACCAGAAACAAAGATAGAGGAGGTTTTCGAATTTTTACCACATATAAGTTTATTATTAGTTATGACAGTTGAACCAGGAAAAGGTGGACAAAAGCTAATAACAAAAACAATAAAGAAAATAAGTAAATTAAAAGAATATTTATACCAAAACAATTTAGAAACATATATAGAAGCAGATGGAGGAATAAATGGCGAAAATGTAAAGGAACTTAAAGAAGCGGGAGTTGATATAGTAGTTGCTGGAAGTTACATAATAAATTCAAAAGACTATACAAATACTATAAAAGAGTTAAAAAAATAAGTAGTTTTCCACAGGCTAACCTGTGGAAAACTACTTATTTTTTATTAAATACGGTACATAAAACTTCTCCAATTGAAACTAGCATGATTATAAACATTACAGCAGATCCTAATACAGGAATTATACTAATTAAATATAATATACCAGTTATAGCTAATAATTTAACATAAGGATTTGCTTTAAACTTTAATGTGTTTACAACGTTATTTAAGAATAGAGGTAAAGCAATTGCACATACAAATAAAAATACTGCAACAAATGCAAATGCTAAAGATATTCCAATTCCTGATATACAAAGAATAACAAATAATACAAATATTACAAAGAATGATGCAAGCCCAATACCTAAATTAATAAATGTATGAGAAACTGTAATACTTGGAAGCTTTTCTATAGCATTTGGAGCATAACGTTTTGCTAAAAATACTACAGTAAAAACATAAACAAGTAATGTAAATAATCCAATTACTAGTTTTGAAAATGTTACTTTATTTTCATTATGTTCAACAAAATCTGTAACTTCTACTTCTCCAGTAACGACTTTATCTGGCACAGTTACATCTGTTTTTGTTCCATATTTTAGATTTCCATGTATTGCACAAACAATATCATCATCATTTTTAAGATTGAATTTTTTTGCATTAACGGTTACATTCCCATTAACATTCCCAGAGAATGTTAATTGGTCTGCACCATTTACAGTAAGATTTTGGTTAACCTTAAAATCAGTATCTGTTGTTAAATCTTCTCCAGCTGTAACAAAAGCATTTCTATAAACAAAACCTGAAAGAGTAGCTTTGTTTGCATTCAAATATAAATCTCTTTCAATATAAGAGTAGTAGTTCATATAAAAATCTTGTGCTGTAGCATAAACAGAACCCTTAACTTGACCGTTTAAAGTTACATTTGAAGAACTAAGAAAAATGTTACCTTCAATAACTGAATTTTGCTCAATATTTACATTTGAAGCAAGAACATATAAATCACCATGAATTTCGGATTCTGCTTGTAATGTAAAGCTATTTGCTACGACATAAACATTTCCATAAATAACAGATTTTGAATTCGTTGATTCAATCATGTAATTTCCTTTTTTGTCCTTTTCATTTGAATAAACAACGTCAGACTCAATAACAACATCATTTGAAAAAACAAATAAGTTGCCTGAAATTATACCACCACCAATTCTTGGGTTTGTAACAAATTTTGTTGATGTAGAAGCAAATACATTTCCATTTACTACATCACTTAAAGAAAAAGAATCAGAACTGTATACATACTTATCTTCGTCAATTGTTTGATATTTTTCAGCTTTTGTATCAGTACTTTCTGAAGCAGGGGATGATGTTAATATCATAGCAGATTCATCAGTTGCAAATACTGCAGATGAAAGAATAATTATTGCTAAAACTAAACATAAAAAAAACTTTTTAAACTTAAACATAAAAACCTCCTAAAAAATTAAATTAAATATGAATAGATAATATAACAAAAGGGGAGTTTTGTCAATGAAAATTGAGGGAAAAATAAAAAAAGATGTGCTAAATTTCAAGCACATCTAAAATTAATTATTTATCTTTAACAACTTCTTTTAAGGCTCCTAAACTAGATAAAGCACTTGTTGCTTCAAAAGGAATAAATACTTTATTAGCATCTCCTTTTGCAATTTCTTGTAAAGCTTCTAATGATTTTATTTGAATTAATTTATCATCTGGGTTAGATTTCTTAATTGATTCATAAATCATTTGAATTTCTTGAGCTTTTGCAACAGCAACTTCACGAATAGCTTCAGCTTCACCGGCAGCTCTTCTTATTTGAGCTTCTTTATCAGCTTCAGCTTGTAATATAGCAGCTTGTTTTTGACCTTCTGCAAGAGTTATAGCGGCTTGCTTTTCACCTTCAGCTTGCAATATTGCAGCTCTTTTATTTCTCTCTGCATTCATTTGTTTTTCCATTGCATCACGAATGTCTGCAGGAGGTGTAATATCTTTAACTTCAACACGATTTACTTTACAACCCCATTTACTAGTTGCTTCATTTAATAATACTCTTAATTGGTTATTTATTAAATCACGAGAACTAAATGTTGAGTCTAAATCCATTTTACCAACAATATCACGAATAGTTGTAATTGCTAGGTATTCAATACCTCTTCTTAAAGATTGAATTTCGTATACTGCCTTAGCGGGATCTGTTATTTGATAGAACACAACAGTATCTATTGTCATTGTAACATTATCTTCTGTAATAACTCCTTGTGGTGGAACATCAAGAGTTTGCTCTTTTAAACTTACAACACTACGAACATGGTCTACAAAAGGTATAATAATTGTAAGTCCTGCATCTGCTATTTTATGAAATCTACCTAATCTTTCAATAATGTAAACTTCAGCTTGTCTTACGATTTTAATAGACTTAATTGCTATAAATAATAATAGTAATAAAATTATTAATAAAACTATTTGCATAAATTTTACCTCCTAAAAAATCTCTTCCTTTACAATTATACTATAAAAAGCATAAAAAAGGAAGAGAATTGGTAAAATTTACATAAAATTTAATTACAAATGAATTTACAAATATAATCTGCCCAATCTCGTCGGGGTTATATATGTTTTCTTTCGAAAAAAAATATATAACCCCTGCGTTGGGCTATTTAGTATTCTTAACGAATTTCACAACATAATAAAATTAATTTTCAACAATTATTTTTGCAATTTTATAAATTAAATCAATTTTTTCTGGTGGACAATTTTTTAGTAAATCTGTAAATGCTGTATTTAAATAAGCAGAAGAAGTAGGCGAAATATCCTCAAGAACATAACTTAAGGATACATCTAATAAGCCACATATTTCTGCTAATCTTTTTATATTAATTTCAGTAGAACCACATTCAACTCTACTAATGTAAGCAACTGAAACATCAAGCATTTCAGCTAACTTTTCTTGTGTGATTTTCTTATCAAGTCTTGCTTGTTTTAATCTCATACCTATAATACTATAATTAAGCTTCATATATTATTCCTCCTTAATTTGTTTTGAATATAGCATTACAAGCCAGAAATTTACAGAAACATAAAAGTAAATATTTACTAGCAGTAAAAATATGATATGCAGAAATAAAAAAATTTATACAAAAAAAGATATTGTAATTTGTAATTTTTTTTCTTGACTATTTTCGACTTTTGATATATTATATTAAAATCGAGAGGAAAGAGGATTTTTAGATGTATTTAAAGAGATTAGAATTGCAGGGGTTTAAATCTTTTGCAGATAAAACAGTATTAGAATTTATGCCTGGTATTACTACAGTTATTGGACCAAATGGGTCTGGTAAAAGTAATATTTCAGATAGTATTAGATGGGTTCTTGGAGAGCAAAGTATGAAGTCTTTACGAGGTAGCAAATCTGAGGACATTATTTTTGCAGGAACACAAAGTAGGAAATCTTTGGGCTTTGCGGAAGCTTCTATAGTTATAGATAATTCGGATGGAAAACTTCCTATTGAATTTGGGGAAGTTGTTGTTACAAGAAGAATTTTTAGAAACGGAGAAAGTGGATACTTTATAAACAAAACACCATGCAGATTAAAGGATGTACTAGAGCTATTTATGGATACGGGTATTGGTAAAGATGGATATTCAATAATTGGACAAGGTAAGATAGATGAAATTTTAAGTAATAAATCCGAAGATAGAAGAAACATATTTGAAGAGGCTGCAGGTATTGTAAAATACAGAGCAAGAAAGAATGAATCTGAGAAAAAGCTAGAACAAACAAAACTAAATCTACTTAGAATTAATGATATTTTATCAGAAATTGAAGCAAATATTGAACCACTTAAAAACCAATCAGAAAAGGCAAAGAAGTATTTAAGTTTAAGAGAAGAACTAAAAGCAATAGAAATAGGACTATTTCTATATAATATAGACACATACAAAACAAAGCTTGAAGAATTAATGAAAGATATAGATGTAATAAACTCTCAAAAAACAGATGAAGAGAGCAGGCTTTCAGTACTTCAAAATTTAAAAGAAAATCTTAGAAACGAAT
>CAZTBY010000016.1:0-17485 GCA_964612395.1 uncultured Clostridium sp.
TAATGGAGAATCATACTATAATAATAAAATGGATGCAGTTGTAGATAAATTAAGAGAAAAAGGTTTGCTAAAAGAATCCGAAGGAGCACAAGTTGTTGATTTATCCGAATATGATATGCCACCATGCATAATAATTACATCAGCAGGAACAACAATTTATGCAACAAGAGACTTAGCTTCATTAAAAGACAGAATAAACAAATATAACTTTGATAAAGCAATTTATGTAGTAGGAAATGAGCAAAGGCTACACTTTAAACAAGTATTCAAAGTACTTGAATTAATGGGATACCCTGAATATGCAAAAAAATGTGAACATGTACCATTTGGCTTAGTAGTAGATAAAGATGGAGAAAAAATAGGCTCAAGAAAAGGAAACTCAGTATTCCTAGAGGACATATTAAAAGAAGCAATTCAAAAAGTTAAAAAAATAATAGACGAGAAAAACCCTGACTTAGAAGATAAAGAAGAAGTAGCAAGAAAAGTTGGTGTTGGAGCAATAATATTTAACGACTTATCAAACAGCAGAATAAAAGATGAAATATTTGACTGGGATATGTTACTTAACTTCCAAGGAGAAACTGGACCATATATTCAATACATATATGTTAGAACAAGAAGCTTGCTAGAAAAAGCAGGATATGTACCTGATTTGGAGAATATTAATTTTAGCAAACTTCAAGAAAAAGAAGCAGTTGAAACTCTAAAATTATTATATAGATTTAACGAGTTTGTAACCTTAGCTGCAGATAAAAACGAACCATCAATTATTTCAAGATACTTAATAGATGTAGCACAAAATTTTAGTACATTTTATAATGAACATAAAATAATAACAGAAGATAAATCTGTTCAAAATGCACGTTTAGCACTAACATATGCAGTAGGAACAGTATTAAAAAGTGGCGTAATGCTATTAGGCATGGAAATGCCAAATAAAATGTAAGGAGGAAATTTTAATGAAAGCAATTGAATTAAAACATCCATTAATTGAACACAAACTAGCTATATTAAGAGACAAAAAAACAGGAACAAAGGAATTTAGAGAAATAATCTCAGAACTTGGAGAAATGCTTTGCTACGAAGCAATGAAAGATGCAAAAATGTATGAAACAGAAATTGAAACACCAATGGAAAAAATGAAAACAAAAAAAATAAATGAAGAAAATTATGCATTTGTGCCAATTTTAAGAGCAGGAACAGGAATGCTAGATGGTATAATAAACATGATGCCAAACGCAAAAATAGGACATATTGGAATGTACAGAGATGAAGAAACATTTAAACCAAATGTATATTTCTTCAAAGTTCCAAAAGGAATAGAAAATAGAGAAGTATTAATATTAGACCCAATGCTTGCAACAGGTGGTTCAGGACTAGATGCAATTGAACTACTAAAAGAAAAAGGAGTAACAAAAATAAAATTTTTATGCATAATAGCTGCACCAGAAGGAATAAAAGCAATAGAAGAAAAACACCCAGATGTACAAATATACTGCACAGCAATAGATAGACAATTAAATGAAAAAGCTTACATATTACCAGGATTAGGAGATGCAGGCGATAGAATCTTCGGAACAAAATAGATTTAAAAACTTCTTATCTAACTATTGATAAATATTACAAAATAAGGTATAATATAACAGAATTATTACAAGAATATTAAATTAATATTACATTTTGATTAATACTCTTGACTTATCTAAAAAAACGAATAAAATATAAGTAGACAAAATATTTGAGGAATTTTATGAGGGTAATTAGTGGAAATGCGAGAGGTAAGAAACTAGTATCATTAGAAGGAATGAACACGAGACCTACCTTAGACAGAGTAAAAGAAGCTTTATTTAATATAATACAGTTTGATATTGCAGATAAAGATATTTTAGATTTATTTGCAGGCAGTGGTGCAATAGGAATTGAGGCAATTAGTAGAGGAGCAAAATCAGCTACATTTTGCGATAATTCAATTGATGCTGTAAAAATTATCAAAAAAAATATTGAAAATACCAAAAGTAAAAATAGAGCAACTGTCATTAATAAAGACTATAGCTTAGCACTAAAACAACTAGAAAAAGAAAATAAACAATTCGATATTATTTATTTAGACCCACCTTATAAAACAGATTTCGCAAATAAGGCAATAGAAGAAATTATAAGCCTAAACTTATTATCAAAAGATGGAATTATTATAGTAGAAACAGATGACAACAAAAAAGATGAAACAATAAATACCAAAAATATCGAGATTTTTGATAAAAGGAAATATGGGCGTGCAATACTCATATTTATTCGAAAGGAGTAAAATCATGGAGATTTTTACATTATTAGAAACATTAGAGGATATATTAGAAAAGAGTAAATCAATACCTTTTACAGAAAAAGCAATAGTAGATAAAGAGGAAGTATTGGAAATTATAAAAGATGTAAGATTAAAACTTCCAGATGAGTTAAAACAAGCAAAATGGATAAAAGAAGAAAGAGGACGAATTCTACAAGAAGCTCAAAAGGAAGCTGATGATATAGTTAGAGAAGCTGAAAACAGAATAATATCAATGATAGACGAACATGAAATTACAAGAAAAGCATATGAACAAAAAGCTGAAATAATAGAAACTGCAAATGAAATGTCTAGAGAAATTACAAAAGGCACAAAAGACTATGCAGATGGAATATTAGAAAACTTAGAAAATGCAATACATACAATAAACAATTCTATTAACGAAGCTTTAAGAACAGTAGAACAGAATAGAAATGAGTTAAAATAAACAAAAGGAAAGTCAGAAGTATTGTTCTGACTTTTTATTAAATAGAGGGGTACTAATTTATGGGAAGAAGAAAGAAAAAACAACAAAAAAGCTTAGATATACAAGTAATATTGCTATTTATAGTAAGTATAGTATTAGGTTTTTTAATATATGGAAAACCAGGGTATATTGGTCAAAACATTATACCAGAGTTAGAAAAATTAATAGGATGGATACAATATTTTATTCCAATTGCTATATTTGCCTCAGCAGTAGATTTAGCATGTGAGCAGGATAAAAGAACAGTAACTATAAAAGTTTTACAATACTTAGCACTAGTTATTGCAATATCAACAATAATTACAGTAATTGGTGGAAATACAGGAAGTGTAGGAAAAGCTTTTACAGATTACTTTGTAAATCTTATGGGAAAAGCAAGTACAGTTATTATATCTGCTGGAGTTATAGCTATTCTTTCAGTATTTATGTATGGAATAAAACCTGCTGAAAAAGTAAAAGAAATTGTTGAAGAAAGAAAAGAGAGAAATTTAGAAAAGAAAGAAACAAGATCAAAAGTAAAACCAAGTATTGTTAAAGAATACGAAGAAGAAACACAAGAACCTAAAATATCAAACTTTAAAAATAGTGTAGAAAAATTCAAAGAAAAACAAAAAAGCAAAAAAGAACTAAAAGAGCTAGAAAGACAAGAAGCAGAAGTATTAGACAATCAAATAAATATAAAAATAGCTAGTGAAAATGGCCTGTTTAAAAAACAAGAAGAAGTAAAAGAAGATAAATCTAAGGAAGTTCTTACACTGGAACATACTTTAACAGTTGAAGACCAAAATTATGAATTTCCACCAATAGAATTCTTAAAAGAAGGAAAACCAACTGCAAAAAACAGTGAAAAGGCAATTAAGGATACAGCAAGTAAATTACAAAGAACCTTACATAGTTTTGGAGTTGTTGCAAAGGTAGAAAATGTATCTGTTGGGCCAACAATTACACGTTATGAATTAAAACCAGCAGAAGGTGTTAGAGTTAGCAAAATTGCAAACCTAGCAGATGATATAGCGCTTAACTTAGCTGCTGAAAGCATAAGAATAGAAGCACCAATACCAGGTAAGCAAGCAGTAGGTATAGAAATACCAAACAAAGAAAAAGATATGGTAGCATTAAGAGATATAATTGCAGATAAAAAATTCCAAGAAGCTAAATCAAAACTTGCATTTGCAGTTGGACGTGATGCAGCAGGAGAAACGATAGTAGCAGACATAGCAAAGATGCCACATGTTTTAATTGCTGGTAGTACAGGTTCAGGAAAGAGTGTATGTATTAACACAATTATTACAAGTATTATATACAAAGCGAAACCAAGTGAAGTAAAGCTTGTTATGGTAGATCCTAAAGTAGTTGAACTTTCAGTATATAATGGAATACCACATTTACTTATTCCAGTTGTTACAGACCCTAAAAAAGCAGCAGGTGCACTTCAATGGGCAGTACAAGAAATGGTAAATAGATATCACTTATTTGCAGAAAAAAATGTAAGAGATATATCAGGATACAATGAAGCACTAGAAGCAGAAGGAGTAGAAGAAAAACTTCCGCAAATAGTAATTATAATAGATGAGCTAGCAGATTTAATGATGGTAGCAGCAAAAGATGTTGAAGATGCAATTTGTAGATTAGCACAAATGGCAAGAGCAGCAGGAATGCATTTAGTAATAGCAACACAGAGACCATCTGTTGATGTAATTACAGGTGTAATTAAGGCAAATATTGCAAGTAGAATTGCTTTTGCAGTTACATCAGGTGTAGATTCAAGAACAATAATAGATTCAATTGGTGCTGAAAAACTACTTGGAAAAGGTGATATGTTATTTTATCCATCAGGTACAATTAAACCACAGAGAATTCAAGGTGCATATGTTTCAGATGGGGAAGTAGAAAAGATAGTAACATTCTTAAAGAACAATGGTGGACCAGTATATAGTGATGATATTATGGAAAAAATTGAAAAAGCAAATTCAACAGACCAAGAATTAGATGCAGATGAAGATGATGAAACAGATGAATTTCTAATGGATGCAATAGATATGGCAGTTAATATGGGACAAATTTCAGCATCTGGATTGCAAAGAAGATTTAAAATAGGATATACAAGAGCAGGAAGAATAATAGACCAAATGGAAGCAAGAGGTTTAATTTCAGGATATGAAGGAAGTAAACCAAGAAAAACACTTATAACAGAAGATAGATGGCAAGAATTAAAAATGTCTAAACCAGCATTAGAAACAGTAAAAGAAGCAGGTCAAAAGATAATGGAAGTAAATAACACTGCTGAAACAGTAAACAATGAATAAAACAAGAAAACCCCAAATAAAGGGGCTTTCTTGCTAAAAAAAGGGGAAATAAACATGGCAAAAAGAGTAGCTTTTTATACATTACGGTTGCAAAGTAAACCAATACGAAACAAATGCAATAGCACAAAAATTTATAGAAAAAGGATATGAAAAAGTTGAATTTGAGGATAAGGCTGACATATACATTATAAATACATGTACAGTTACAAGCATGGCAGATAAAAAGTCAAGACAAATTATAAGGCAAGCCAGAAGCCATAATGAAAACTCAATTGTAGTTGCAACAGGTTGCTATGCAGAAGTAAATAAAGCTGAAATTGAAAAGGTAGCTGAGCTAGATATAATAGTTCGGAAATGCAGATAAAGGAAATATTGTTCAAATTGTAGAAAACTATTCAAACGAAAAGCAAAATAAAATAAAACCAATTGAAGAAGAAAAAGAATTCCAAGACTTTGGAACAGTTACATACACAGAAAAAACAAGAGCAGTTATAAAAGTTCAAGATGGTTGTAACAATTTTTGCTCATACTGTATAATTCCTTATGCAAAGGGAAGAGTGAGAAGTAGAAAACCAGAAAGTGTTATAAACGAAGTTAAAGAAATTGTAAAAGAAGGAATAAAAGAAGTTGTAATTACAGGAATTCATGTTGCATCATATGGCAAAGACTTTGAAGATGGTACAAGATTAATAGACTTACTAGAAAAGTTAAATAAGATAGAAGAACTAAAACGAATTCGTTTAGGTTCATTAGAGCCAAAACTTATTACAGAAGAATTTGTGGAAAGACTTGGAAATGTAAATAAAATATGCGACCATTTTCATCTATCACTTCAAAGTGGATGTGATGAAACTTTAAAAAGAATGAACAGAAAATATACAATAGAAGAATTCGAAAAGGGAGTAGAACTTTTAAGAAATAAGTTCCCCAATGTAGCGTTAACAACGGATATAATAGTAGGTTTCCCAGGAGAGACAGATGAGGAATTTAATACAACATATAAGTTTTTAAGTGTGGTTAGATTTAGCAAAATGCATGTATTCAAATACTCACAAAGAAAAGGAACAGTTGCGGCAAAAATGAAGGATCAAATAGCTCCTAAAATTAAAGAAGAAAGAAGTAGCAAAGTAATTGAACTTTCAAATAAAAATGAGATAGAATTTTTAGATAAATATGTTGGCAAAACATTGAAAGTGTTATTCGAAACAAAGGTGCAAGATGAATATACAGAAGGGCATACAACAAACTACATTTGTGTTAAAGCAAAAGGAGAAAACTTAGAAAACACAATACAAAATGTGAAAATATTAAAAAGAGAAAACTTAGAATTGATTGGAAAAATAGAATAACTGAAAGAACGTAACAATTTTGTAATATTTGTGTAACAAAAATGTTAAATAAAACTTTAGTAAAACTATTGATTATTGTGTAAAAATGTAGTATAAATTATATGAAGATAAATGAGATTAAATAGAGTTAAAAACTAAAGAAAAAATCTCAATAATACTTTAAAAGGGAGGAAAGTGTGATGAGCGAAGTATCAAAATTTATTCCAATGGAAGAAAATGGTGTAGATGTTACAAGTAATGCCGCAGTGGGAGCAGAAAACTCTGCTTTTAAAGTATTGCGGAACAAGCAAAAATTTACCAGCAAAACAAAATTCATTTTGGTCAAAATTAAAAGGAATTTTAACATATGAAATAAAGGTAGAGCTAACACCATATCAACAAAAAATTGAAGATGAAATAAATGAATTTTTACATCAAGAAATTACATGGCAAAGTTTCAAAAGCTTTTTATTTAAAGACGTAAAAATAAAAACAGGCAAAAACAAAGTATAATAGAAAGAGGGTTCCTATTTTAGGACACCCTTTTTTTGGTGGAGATGGAGGGAGTCGAACCCTCGTCCAATATTCTATCTATATAAACTTCTACGAGTGTAGTTTATTATTGAAATATTCTCTAAATTCTAGCAAATAAACACACTTAAATTTAAAGTAGCCTTAAATTACCCGTTATTCCCAAGGCGAGGAATAACTTTGTTTCCTACTTTAGTCGACGCCTTATCTATACCAGTAGGCCTTACAGTAAGACGACGTTGCAACTAGGCAGCGTATGCTAATTCATTATCAGCGTTTAATTTTAGTTTGCTTTTTTATAGTGGCCAAAGCAACCATCCACTACTCGCAGTTCATATTTCAAAAATACTGTCGAAGCCCAAATACATCCCCATGTACTTTAATATTATACTACTTATAGTGTAAATATGTCAATATTATAAAAAGAAAGCCTCAGAAATTTTGTTTTAATTATGAAAAAATTGTTGAAATATGTTTTAATTTGTTTTATAATAATATCAAATTTATAAAAAAAGGGGTGATTACAAATGATGACAGCTACAAACACTAGAAAAGAAGCAAGAGAAAGTTTGACTGGAAAATGGGGAAAGGCGGTTTTAATTTTTTTGGTATATGGAGTAATTACATCTATACTTGACTTTATTTCAGGATATGCAGAAGGAAATGATGAGCTATTGTTACGTTTAATTGTTTTAATAGTGCAAACCATTGTTTTTGTGCCAATGACTTATGGTATGGTTATTTCCTTTATGAAGCTAAAAAGAGGAGAAGAAGTTGGAGTTTTTGATTTTCTAACATTAGGATTTTCTAACTTTAAAAAGAGCTGGAATATTGCTTGGAATGAGTTCTTAGTTATGATTGTGCCAGTTTTAGGAATATTTGCAGTTTTAGTTGTTTTGTCATATTATTCTGTCGCTTCAAGCGGTTTAATAATGACACAAAGTAGAAGTTCAGCCACAGGAAGTTCTGCAATAGTAATAATTGCTTTTATTGCTATCATAGCATGTGGTTTTTGGTCAGTAGTAAAAAGATATTCAATTGCACTTTCAAAATTTATAGCCTATGATAATCCTGAAATTTCAGGAAAGGAAGCTATTGAAGAAAGTCAAGCTATGATGCGAGGTAATAAAGGTAATTTATTTGTACTAGAATTATCTTTTATAGGTTGGGCAATTTTGGCGTTATTAACATTTGGAATAGGTCTTTTATGGTTATACCCATATATTCAAATAAGTCAAATTTGCTTTTATGAAGAATTAAAGAATAATATTAATTAGGGGCAAAGGAGAAAGGCAATATAACACAAGGAGAAAAATCCAAACGATACAAAAACTATATAATTAAATATATAGACATAAAATAGAAAAAATGAAGGAAAGGGGAAGAACCCCTTTCCTTCATTTTACTTGACAGAAATCTTGCTCTTTGCGTCAAGCACAATTTTGTTTTGCAACCCATTGTCCAGGTTCAGGAAGTCTTTGCTTCCCATAACCAATTGACCATTCGGGGAGAGAGCGAAGAGAAAATTGGACCATGCACGCTTTTCGATATCCACGCTGAACTCGTGACGGATGCGACCAATATGATCTTTCCCCTCACCATTGTAAAACACATTGAACTTAGGTTCTGCCATAATTAATTCCTCCAAAAATTTTTTTTGTTGTATTTCCCAGGGTGTATTTGCTAAAGAGGAAATCAACATTTAATATAATAATTATACCACATTTATGTAAATAAAGCAAGGAGACCTCATATAGGCTCCTTGTTTTATGTTTATCTATTCATCATACAATTATTATCACTCATATAAAAATTCTTTTCAGCAAGTTTTTCTTGAACACCACGTAATGCTTCACCAAATCTCTGGAAATGAACAATTTCTCTTTCTCTTAAGAAACGAAGAGGGTCTAATACGTCTGGGTCATCTCCAACTAAATCTATTAGTTTTTCGTATGTGGCACGAGCTTTTTGCTCAGCTGCAAGGTCTTCTTGCAAATCAGCAATAGGGTCACTTGTAACAGCAATTGTTGCAGCAGACCAAGGGATACCTGCAGCAGATTGTGGAAAAACACCCCAACCATTATCTGTGTAGTAAGAACCAAGTCCAGCCTTTTCTAATTCTTCAGCAGAACAGCCATCAACCAGTTGATGAACAATAGTTCCAACCATCTCTAAATGACCGAAGTTCCTCAGTTCCAATATCATTTAAAATAGCTTTAGCTTTTTGGTCTGGCATGCTGAATCTTTGAGATAAATATCTAAGAGATGCACCAAGTTCGCCATTAGGTCCACCATATTGAGATATTATAAACTTAGCTAAACGAGGGTTTGCACATTTTATATTTATAGGATAATCTAAAAACTTATTATAAGTCCACATTAATAATTCCCCCTTTCCCAAGGCCATGGGCTTTCAAGCCATCTCCACTTATTACATGGATAATTTATGGTTAAAGGTCCATAAACTTTTTGATATTTATCCTCGGCATCTTTTAATTGTTTTGTATAAGTGTTATGCAAGCATAAAGCTTTTTTATCTTCTGGGTGAGTATTCAAATACAAAGCAAGATCTTCTACTGCAAAATCTAATTCTCTAACTTTCATAATCATTTCTTCACGTTTGCAATCCCTAGGACATTCCTTTTGCATAGGCAATTCCATAGTAGGCAAAGTTGCTTCTTCAGTTCCTTCTTCACTACAATTACATTGATAATTACAATTCCTTGTATCATCTGAGTTTAACATTTATTACATCCCTCCCCAATAGTATTTCTTCTTCTTAAATATTCCATTTCAGTCATAGATTGACCTGGCATATATGGACTAACAAGTTCAGGGAAAATAGTTCCCATTTTCAAACCAACACAAGGAATAAATGTTTTATCCATAGTTTGAATAGGAACATAACTTTGACCTAGAACAGGGTTATCAGGGAAAGCATTAAAATTGTCAAAACCGCAGTTACACTCGTCGAATAGACCTAAAGTATTTTCAACGTCAGAACAGCTTTCTTCATAGCAATCTTCATATTCAGGAGATACAGCCATATTATTGTTACTCCAATTATTGCTATAACCACAATTACAGCATTTTCTATACATTCAAATTTCCTCCTTTTAATAATGTATAATACATAATATGCCCAAACTGTACAAAAAGTTAAATTGAAAAATTTAGCTTTTCGTCTCAAAGTATTGATTTTTCTTGCTAAATTGATTATAATAGAAAAGTAGGAAAAAATTTCAAGAAAAGAGGATGATAGTATGAATAGAGATATACTAATAGGTGGTGCATGGCCATATGCTAATTATTATATGCACATAGGACACTTGGCTGCATTATTACCAGGTGATGTGCTTGCAAAATATTTTAGAGGAAATGGTGATAATGTTATGTATGTTTCTGGAACAGATTCACATGGGACACCAATAACACAAAGAGCTGTACAAGAAAATACTACTCCTGAAAAAATTGCAAAAAGATATCATGAAGCATTTGTTAAAAGCTTTACATCAATGGGATTTGAGTATGACTTATATACAGCAACTTTTGTAGAAGAACATAAAAAAATAGTACAAGAGTATTTCTTAAAATTAATTGATAATGGATATATATATGAAAAAACAATAAAACAAGATTATTGTGAACATTGTGGCAAATTCCTATCAGATAGAGAAATAGTTGGAACATGCCCAAAATGTGGAGGAAAAGCATCTGGAGAGCAATGTGATGATTGTTTAACAACTTTAAATGCAGATGAAGTTGAGGATAAGCATTGCAAAGCATGTGGAAATGAAACAGTTTTAAAAGATAATAAACACTTATATTTTAAACTATCAGCTTTCCAAAAACAAATAGAGGATTTAATACAAGCAAGTGAAAACACATGGAGAAAACAAGCAGTAGGAGAATCTAGAAAGTTTTTGCATAATGGTTTAATAGATAGAGCAGCAACAAGACAGTTAGAATGGGGAATAGAAGTACCAGTTAAAGGCTACGAAGATAAAAGAATTTATGTATGGATAGAAGCAGTTTTAGGATATTTAACAACAGCAAAAAGAGTGGCAGACTCAAGGGGAATAAACTTTGAAAAATTCATGAGCAAAGATAACCAAAACCTTTCAACATATTATATTCATGGAAAAGATAACATACCATTCCACACAATTATATATCCTGCATTAATGCTTGGTATTGGTAGTGGCTATCAATTACCTAAATATATAGTTTCAAGTGGATATGTAAATATGAACGATACAAAAATGTCAAAGAGCAAAGGAAACCTAATTACAGTAGATGAATTAGTAGAAAAATTTGATGTTGATAGTATTAGATATTTCATGATAGCAAATGGTCCAGAAAAGAAAGACACAAACTTTACAGAAGAATTATATGTACAAGCACATAACAAATTCTTAGTTGGAATGCTTGGAAACTTTATAAATAGAAATTTATCATTTATTAACAAAAAATTTGATGGCATAATTAAAGAAGCTACAGTAGACCCTGAAATAGTTAAAATGACAGAAAATTTATATAAAAAGGTTGGTAGCTTAATAGAACAAGCAGAATTAAAAGCGGCCATAGACGAAATATTTGATTATATTGGATATGCAAATAAATACTATGATGAGAAAGAACCATGGAAAAAGGCAAAAGAGGATATTGATGAATTTAATAATATAACATATACATGCACATATATTATAGCAAATATTTCAAACTTAATTGCTCCATTTATGCCTAATACATCAAAGAAAATTAAAAAAATGCTTAGTTTACCAGAGTTTAAATGGGAACCAATAAACATAAATGGTGATATTAAAGTAAACGAACTAGAACTATTATTTAATAGAATCGATTTAAAATAAAATTCAGGAACGACTTAGAACTATAAAAGTCGTTCCATTTTAAAAGGAAGTAAAAATGGAAGAAAGAAAATATTTAAAAAAACAATTAATTAAAAATATGATATATACTTTTACTGTGTTTACAATGCTAGTGTTAATATTTGATTGTTTGATATATAAAAGGGCGGAAAGACAAATATATAAAGAAATTGATACTGAAATTCAGAGATTTGTAGATAGGGAACCAAATGGAAAAGTTGGTAGATTAAATCCTAGTACCATGATAGTTATTAGAGATGCAAGTTTAAAAAGTTTAAAAAGCAAATTGTTTTATATTAGTATAATAATTATTATAACTTCTGCTGTAGTAAGTTATGTATTATCTAAAGAAACATTAAAACCAATATTTATGGCGTGGGAGAAACAAACTGAATTTGTGCAAAATGCTGCACATGAGCTTAGAACACCACTTACAATAATTCAAGCAAAACAGCAGTTATTATTAAAAGAACCAGAAAGCAAAATAATAGACAAATCAGAAGATATTAGACTTACAATAAACGAAACGAGAAGGCTTACTAAGCTTGTAAAAGAGCTAATGATTTTAGCAACAGCCGATTCAAGTAAATTACAAATGAAAAAAGAACAAAAGAATATAGACGAAGTTATAAAAGAGGTTTCAACACCATATGCTGAATATGCCCAAATGCAAAACAAGGAACTTACACTAAACTTAAATTGCAACAAAGAAATAAATATAGATGTAAATAAAATAGAACAGCTAATGGTAATATTATTAGATAATGCAATTAAATACACAAAGGAAAATGAGAAGATTCAGGTAAATACCAATTATAAAGATGGAAAATGCATTATAGAAGTAGCAGATGAAGGAATAGGTATAAGTGATGAACAGAAAAAACACATTTTTGAAAGGTTCTATAGAGCAGATAAGGCACGTTCAAGAGAAACAGGAGGAACAGGACTTGGCTTGGCAATAGCTCAAACCATTGTGAAAGCACATGGTGGCTCAATTAAAGTACATAATAATATACCAAAAGGAACTAAATTTTTAGTTAAAATATAACTAAAAAGTAACGGCTATTTTTCCGTTACTTTTTCTTTTACTGTAATATTTTTTTACCAACTTCCCAAACTGTGCCTGCACCCATGGTTAAGATTATATCATGTGGACAAGCATGCCCCTTTACATAAGAGGCAATGTCATCAAAGTCTGAAATGTAAAGTGCATTTTTTCCAAATTCAGCAATTTTATGTACTAAATCTTTAGATGTAATTCCATAAGTGTTACTTTCTCTTGCGGCATAAATATCTGTTATAATTATATTATCAAATTCAAGTAATGCTTCAGCAAAGTCTGAAAGAAGTTCCTTAGTTCTGCTATATGTATGTGGTTGGAATATTACCCAAGATTGGCGATAAGACTTGTTTTTCATAGCTTTAGCAGTTGCCATAATTTCGCTAGGGTGATGAGCATAGTCATCATAAACATCCATATTACTATAAGAACCAATATATTCAAATCTACGATTTGCACCAGTAAATTTTAAAAGTGCAGTTTTAATAACTTGTTTAGCAATACTATAGCTAGAACTTATTGCAATACAAGCAAGAGCATTGTAAACATTATGTATTCCTGGTACAGAAAGTTTAAATTCTCCAAAATATGAATTATTTCTATAAACATCAAACTTTGCAAAACCATTTTTATCAAAAACAATATTTCTTCCAATAAAATTTGCTCTATCATTTCTTAAACCAAAAGTGACAACTTGTGCAATGGTATGTTTTCTTAGGTCTAAGCAATCAGGATCATCTGCATTTGTAACAAGGAAACCATCTTTTGGTAGTAAATTAACATATTTTTCAAATGCATGTTTTATATTGTCAAATGTTTTAAAATAATCTAAATGGTCATTATCTATATTTGTTACAATTGCACTTTGTGGACTGAACTTTAAAAAGCTTTCCACATACTCGCATGCTTCTAATATAAAGAAGTCGCTATTTCCAACTCTATAATTCCCACCAATATCTTTAAGTATAGCTCCAACTTGAATACTTGGGTCTAAATTAGCTTCTAAGAAGCATAAAGAAACCATTGATGTAGTTGTAGTTTTACCGTGTGTTCCAGCAATTCCAATAGTATTATCATAAATTCTTGTAAGAAAACCAACAAAATCGGCTCTTTCAACAATTGGAATATTATTGGTTTTAGCACAAATAAGCTCAGGGTCGTCTTGTTTAATTGCTGCAGAATATATAACAAAATCAGCTTTTTCGACTAAATTAGTATTATGACCAATTGAAATAAAAATACCATGGCTAGATAATCTATCAGTAACTCTACTTTTAGTACAATCGGAACCAGTAACAGTAAAATCCCAATTATGTAAAACTTCGGCAATACCACTCATACTAACTCCGCCAATACCAATTAAGTGAATATGCTTATATTGTTTCAAATTTTCTATATTACAAATATTCATAAAATCATCGTTCCTTTCATGTAACATAATTCGACATATAGATTATATACTGTAAATCCAAAAATTTCAATATATTATGTAAAAATAATATATGAATTATGTAAAAAAGTGTTACAAAAATATTAAAAAAAATTAGCAATATCTATTGACAATTGCTAAAAGAAGGTGTATTATATTAGCAGTCCAAGAAAAGGACTGCTAATTTTTTGAGGTGAGAGATATGTTAGAACAAAGGCAAAGGCAGGTTTTGCAGGCTATAATTGAAGAATACATTAACACAGCAGAGCCAGTTAGTTCAGGTAATATTGTTGAAAACTATAACTTAGGCTATAGTAGTGCAACAATTAGAAATGATATGGCAGAACTTGAAAAACAAGGCTATATTGAAAAAACTCATACTTCATCAGGAAGAATTCCATCAGCTAAAGGTTATAGATTTTATGTTGATGAACTTTTAAATGATGAAAAAATTAGCTTAGATGAAATACAATTTATAAAGTCTAAACTTGAAACAAAAGTAAATGAAATTGAAGAATTAACAAAAATTGCAACAGATACAATTTCAGAAATTACACACTATACAACAGTTGCAATAGGTCCAGATGCAAGCAACAATATCATTTCCGATGTTAAACTTATTTCACTTGGAACTAGGCTTCTAATGGCTGTTATTTTAACAGAAAATGGATCAATTAAGGAAACAATTATCAAATATAATGAAGACATAACAGATAGTCAAGTTGAAAGTTTAAACTACCTATTCAAAAAGAAATTAATTGGAAAACCACTTACAAAGATAGATAAACCAATGGAAGAATACATTTTAGAATCAATGGAAGATCAAGTAGATGTTATAAAACCAATAATTAAGCAAATGAACAAATCACTTGAACAGTCTGAACATATATATTTAGAAGGTGCAAACAACGTATTTGACTTTCCAGAATTTAGAAAAATTGATACAGCAAGAAATTTCTTAAGTATTCTTGATACAAAAGAACAAGTGATGGAAATACTAAATTCAGGTTTAGCTAAAGACATAAATGTTTACATTGGAGAAGAAAACGAGCAAGATGCTTTGAAGGATTTAAGTATAGTAACATTCAAACATACGGTAGGAAATAAAGACTTAGGAACAATAGGAATTATAGGCCCTAAAAGAATGGATTACTCAAAGGTAATTTCAGTGATGAAATATATTAGCAAAAAATTGAATGAAAAATTCAAAAATGAAGAGTGAAGGAAAGGAATGATAACAAGATGTCAGAAGAAAATCTAGAAAACAAACCAGAAGTTAAAGAAGAAGCAAAGCAAGACGAAAATGCAGAACTTACAAAAACAGAAAAAGAACTTGAAGAAACTGTAGATAGACTAAAACGAGTAATGGCAGAGTTTGAAAACTACAAAAAAAGGAATACTAAAGAAAGAGAAAACTTATATAATTCATTACTTGCAGACATAATATCAAGCTTTTTGCCAGTATTAGACAACCTAGAAAAAGCAACAGAAGCTAAAACAGAAGATGAAAATATGAAACAAGGAATAGAACTTGTAGTAAAACAAATACAAGATATATTCACAAAATTTGGAGTAGAAACAATAGAAACAGTAGGAAAACCTTTTGATCCAGCAATACACGAAGCAGTAAGCAGTGTGCAAGATGAATCTTTAGGTGAGAAGATTATAAAAGAGGAATTTAGAAAAGGTTATAAAATAGGACCAAAAGTAATACGCCATTCAATGGTAATAGTAGCAAATTAATTAGTTATTAATTTTAAAAATATATAAATTTTAAAGGAGGATGACAATATATGTCAAAAATTATAGGTATCGACTTAGGTACAACAAATTCATGTGTAGCAGTTATGGAGGGTGGAGAACCAGTTGTAATTCCAAACCCAGAAGGAAATAGAACAACACCATCTGTAGTTGCATTTTCAAAAAATGGTGAAAGATTAGTTGGACAAATTGCAAAACGTCAAGCAGTAACTAACCCAGACCATACAGTAATCTCTATTAAAAGAGATATGGGAACAGACAAAAAAGTTAAAATTGATGGAGAAGAGTTTTCACCACAAGAAATATCAGCAATGATATTACAAAAATTAAAATCAGATGCAGAAAACTATTTAGGACAAAAAATAACTCAAGCAGTTATCACAGTTCCAGCATACTTTAGTGACAGCCAAAGACAAGCAACAAAAGATGCAGGAAAAATTGCAGGGCTAGAAGTTCTAAGAATTATAAACGAACCAACAGCAGCAGCTCTTGCTTATGGCATGGACAAAGAAGACAAAGACCAAAAAATAATGGTTTATGACTTAGGTGGAGGTACATTCGATGTATCTATCTTAGATATTGGGGATGGAGTATTCGAAGTTCTAGCAACAAGCGGAAATAATAGACTAGGTGGGGATGACTTTGATGATAGAATTATAAAATACTTAGTTGAAGAATTCAAGAAATCAAATGGTATTGACTTAAGCACAGATAAAATGGCTATGCAAAGACTAAAAGAAGCTGCAGAAAAAGCTAAAATAGAATTATCAGGTGTTGGGCAAACAAATATTAACCTACCATTTATCACAGCAGATAGCACAGGACCAAAACACTTAGATATAACATTAACAAGAGCTAAATTTGAAGAATTAATTAGAGATCTAATTGATGCTACAACAGGACCAGTTAACCAAGCTCTAAAAGATGCTGGATTAACAGCAGACAAAATAGACCAAGTATTATTAGTTGGTGGTTCAACAAGAGTTCCAGCAGTTCAAGAAGCTGTAAGAAAAATAACAAACAAAGAACCAAATAAAGGAATAAACCCAGATGAATGTGTTGCAATTGGTGCAGCAATCCAAGCCGGAGTTCTTTCAGGAGATGTTAAAGATTTAGTATTACTAGATGTAACACCACTATCATTAGGTATTGAAACATATGGTGGAGTATTTACAAAATTAATTGAAAGAAATACAACAATACCAACTAAAAAATCACAAATATTCTCAACAGCAGCAGATGGTCAAACAAGTGTTGAAGTTCATGTGTTACAAGGTGAACGTGAAATGGCAGCATACAACAAAACACTAGGAAGATTCCAATTAACAGGAATACCACCAGCACCAAGAGGAATACCACAAATTGAAGTAACAT
>CAZTBY010000017.1:0-16108 GCA_964612395.1 uncultured Clostridium sp.
ATCGAACCCCCGACCTATTGATTACGAATCAATTGCTCTACCAACTGAGCTATAATAGCATATTTCCGATGTTAGCAAATTCAGGTCTAACATCGGTTTTGATTTTACTTAAACCTTTTTCCTTTTGCTGTTTTAATTTTCGCTTTTTCTTCTATTTCATCATTTTCAATAAATTCCTCAAGTTTTGCTTTTTTATCTTCTTTTTCCTCAATATTTTGTACTTCTTCAACTGTTGAATTTTCTGGTTTTAAAGCTACATTTGCTCTTTCCATTAAGTTTTCTTTATTGTATGAAGCAAGTTTTGCCAATAATTTTTGATAGTTTTTATAGTCGAATACAAAGTATATTGTAAGTCCTATAAAAGCAGAAGTTGCAATCACCAACATTCCTATTATAATTTTATCAAAGTTTGAAGATATCCATTTTGTTATTCCTGAACCAAACCCTCCAAAGAAGTTTTGCACTTTTTGTATTGTAGTTAGCTCTACTACAATCGGCTCTTCCTCTTTTTGAACTTTAATTGTATATGTTTTTTGTTCTTCAATTCCTGCTTCATCAGTTACTGAGACTTTAATTGTAATTTCATTTGTACCTGATATTAGCTCATCATTGCCAATAATCTCTACATTGGCATTTTCATCATTTGTCTTAGCTTCTACATTTAAACTTTGTATAGTATGTGCTAATATATCGTTTACCGAATAGCTATACACATCAAATGAAAATTGTGGTTCTAATTTTAGTTCTACTTTTTCTCCATTTTCATTTGTATAGTAAATGTTTAATGTTTGCAATGAAAGTTCCTGTTTTGCTCTTATTGCTTTTATAGTATATTTATCTGTACTGCTATCTTCTGCGGTAACTATAATTTCTATTAAATTTTCTCCCACCTTTAGTTCATCATTTCCATTAATTTTTACAGTTCCCTTTGAATGCTCTGGAGTAGCAGCTATGCTAAGTTTTGTAACTTCATATGGAATGTTTATAGTATATTCTTTAACTGTTTTACTAAATTCTGGTGAAATCACTCCTTCTGCAATCTGTAAGCTAGATAGGTTTGAATTATCTGATTTTTTTACTGTTGTTGAAGTATTTTTACTTGAAGAATTCCCACTTGAAGAAGATCCGCTTGAATTATTGTTAGAAGTGTTATTGCTTGGTTTAGTTGTTGGAGTTGGATCAGTTTGTGGAGTTGGTACAACTATAGTTACACTCGTTGAATCTTTTACCGTAACATCATTACCTGTTGCAAAATCGCCAACTGTCCCTGATGCCGTTATGGTTACCGTTCCTGAGCTACCTGCTGTACACGTAAATGACTTACTACTATTTTCTAGCCATTCCTTAGCTAAAGAACCAGATCCCCCAGAAACTGTTGCAGTTACAGGTCCCGCTGCATCATTTAGTGTAACTGTGACTGTAAAGCTTTCTCCCGGAGACACACTACTTTTAGAAGCACTTACGCTTAAACTAGCTGCTTTTGAGGTGTTCGTTAATATTAAAGTTATAATACCAATAATTCCTGTTACAATTATACTCTTCAAAATCTTTTTACTCATTGTTTATTTCCTTTCTTTTATTCAAATGTAATTTTTTTTCATTTTAAAGTGAAATTTTAGCCGTATCCATTATGTGGTTTTTCACTCTTACATAATCTGCTGGTGTTATTTTTCCATCTCTATTTACATCTGCCCCAGTTTTATAAATACCATCTAATGGTGTAGTTTCCATTATATCATTTTTTATTCTAACATAATCTGCTGGCGTAATCTTTCCATCACCATTTACATCACCAAGTACAACTAATGTATATTCCTTATTTTCTACTTTAACTTTTGCTCCTGTTCCTAAAACATCTCCAACTAAAGTGGCTTTTGGAATTTCTGTTATTGCCGTATTTGGTGCAATTATAATGTTTTCTCCATCTATTTTATATTTTTCAACTGTCTCTGCTTGGAAAAAGTTTTGGGCAACATAACCCTGTGTTCCATCAGAAAGTTTTACTCTGCACCATACAAGTCCATTTGTTTTATAGTTTATCTTATCAATTACTGTTACCTGTGTTCCAACTGGAAGTATTTTTTTAACCCATGAATTTGATGTTCCTGGTCCATTTCTTAAATTGCACATTACACCTATTGTTTTTACTTCATTTAAAGTCTCTACTGTTGCAATTTCTCCTAAATACTCTCTTGAAACATATCCAATTACTGTTTTTGTTCCATCATTGTATGCAACTGTATCCCAATAATAACCATTTTCATCTGCTTCATTTGCTTTTTCAATTCTTACAAGAACTGTTTCTCGAGGTACTTCAGCTAAAACGTTAGCACTTATTGATGGTCTCACACGAATTCTAAGTGGTGTATATAACGTTTGTACTACAACATTTTCTGTGGTAAGTGTTGTTGTTCTACCTGGTTTTGTTGATGCTACTGTTGGCATATTCTCATATACTGGAATAATAAAATTGAAATTGCTTTCTAAAATTCCAAGTTCTTCATATGCATCATAAACATCTAACCCTTCAGAATATGGTGCTGATATATTCTGTTGATATTGATGTCTATATAAAGAGCCACTACTGCTATCTACACTATATTTTTGTAAATATAATGTATCCTGAAAACTACCTATATAGCTTCCCTTTAAGAAACTTGCACCACCTTGTATTGCAAGTTCTGGTGTTGTCCAACCTTTATTTTTTGCATATGTTAAGCCATTTGTTATAATTTCAGTTTCAGAATTTCCTCCTGCACCAATATTAAAATAGTTGTAATATCCAACAAAGCCTTCTTTTTTACCTGAAATTAAAGAGCTTGTTCCACTGCCTTGTTCTTGTCTTATCCTTGCTGCTAAGTGATATGGGCTTACATTATACATTTTTCCTGCATCATATATAATTTGTGCATAAGATTTATTTATAGTTTGTGTGTTTCCATTTGTATCTGTATATGTAACAATTGATTTATCCATGAATGTGCCAGAAATAATTGCTTGCACACCTTCTACACTGTGTGTGTTACTATTAAATGATAATGTTTCAAATGAGAATATATATGCATCACTTAACCAATTTCTTGTATCCATATAGTAAGAAACTGCTTTTTGAGAAGCACAGTACCAAGATCCATTATCTTTAGGCTCTGTTTTGCATGTTTCACAAACCCAGTCTAAAACATTTCCAAGTACTAACGAATTATGTACTAAACTTCTTGTATGTAATGCTGTTGTTTCTCCTGTAATAACTTCGTTCCAATTAAGTCCTGTATATAACATGGTAAACGTCCAATTAGGATGTGCTGCTTTTAATTCTTGAATATTTGTATAAATTTCCGGGTAATTTATAAGATTTGATAAATCTTCTGTCCTTTCTCTTGCAAAAGTAAAGGGGGTTAAATATATTCCAAATATTATAAAAAACATAATTGCTAGAACAAATATGGTTTTTATATTTTTTATAATTCTATTCATTTTTCCTCCAAACATCCTTTGTAAATTCTTAGATGATTATAGTATATAATATCGAAAAATGCAAGTCAATAGAAACTAAGAAAAATTTTATGGAAATTTTTGAGCGTAAAATTAAAAGCCCCATGTTAAGGGACTTTTCTATATTCTTTGTTTTACTGCTTCATACATTACTATTCCTGCTGAAACTGATGCATTTAATGATGTTATTTGACCTTTCATTGGAATTTTTAAAAGTACATCACAATTTTCTCTAACTAATCTAGTCATTCCTTCTCCCTCATTACCTATTACAATTGCAATTGCTCCTGTTAAATTTTCTTCATAGTAATATTTTTTAGCTTCTATTGCTGTGCCATATATCCATACATCATTTTCTTTTAAGTATTTAATTTCATCATTCAAATTATTTACTCTTGCAATTTTCATGTGTTCTACTGCTCCACTTGCAACTTTATATACTGTACTATTTACTGAGCAAGCTCTTCTCTTTGGAATTATAATTCCATGAACACCAGCAGTTTCTGCAGTTCTTATTATTGCTCCAAGATTATGTGGGTCTTCAATTCCATCTAAAATTATAATAAAAGGTTTTTCGTTTCTTTCTTTTGCAACATTTAAAATATCTTCTACTTCACAATAATCAAATGGTGGAACTATTGCAATTACACCTTGTGGGTTATCTGTTTTAGCCATTTGATTTATTTTGTTTTTATCAACTTCAACTGTTATAATTTTTCTATCTTTTGCTATTCCAATTATTTTATTAATAGAACCGTGTTTTTCTCCTCTTTCAATAAATATTTTGTTTATATCTTTCCCGCTCTCTAACAATTCAAGAACAGAATTTCTGCCTTCAATTTGATCTGAAAAATCTTTATCTTCTTCCATGTTTACATTTTTCTTTTCAAATTTTGTTTTTTTAATATCTTGTTTAAACTTTCTTTTATTTTGCTTATTTTTAAAACTTCTATTATCTCTCATTTAGCCTCTCCTTTATTCATCATCTAATTTTAATACTGCAAGAAATGCTTCTTGTGGTACTTCTACATTACCAATTTGCCTCATCTTTTTCTTTCCCTTTTTCTGCTTTTCTAGTAGTTTTTTCTTTCTTGTAATATCACCACCGTAGCATTTTGCAAGTACATCTTTTCTAAGTGCTGAAATAGTTTCTCTGGCAATTATCTTGCCTCCAACAACTGCTTGTATAGGCACTTCGAATAGTTGCCTTGGAATTACTGTTTTTAACTTCTCTGCCATTTTTCTGCCTCTTGTATATGCTGTATCTTTATGCACAATAAATGATAATGCATCAACTTGTTCATTATTAATATGGATATCTAATTTTACAAGGTCAGATTTTCTGTATTCTATAAGTTCATACTCAAGTGATGCATATCCTTTTGTATTTGATTTTAATGTATCGAAGAAATCGTATATTATTTCATTAAGTGGCATTTCATATTCTAGCATTATTCTGTTGCTATCTAGGTATTTCATATCTAAATATATTCCACGTCTATTCTGGCATATTTCCATCACATTTCCAACAAAGTCTTTTGGTAACATTATTTCAGCTTTTACCATAGGTTCTTCTATATATTCTATATCTTGTGCTGGTGGTAAGTCCACTGGGTTATATAGTTCTATTAATTCTCCATCTCTTTTATGTACTTTATATATAACGGAAGGTGCAGTTGTTATTAAATCTAAATCAAATTCCCTTTCTAGCCTTTCTTGTACTATCTCCAAGTGTAAAAGTCCTAAAAAGCCACATCTAAAGCCAAAGCCAAGAGCCACTGATGTTTCTGGTTCATAACTTAATGCTGCATCGTTTAATTTTAGCTTTTCTAAAGCTTCTTTTAGATTTTCATAATCTCCACCATCTAATGGATATACTCCACAATATACCATTGAATTTGCTTTTTTATATCCAGGTAATGGCTCTGATGCTGGATTTTCTGCTAGAGTTATCGTATCACCAACACTCAAATCTGAAACAGTTTTAATACTTGCAGAAATATAGCCAACTTCCCCTGCTTCTAGTTTATCAGCTGGTTTATAGCTTCCTGGTTCAAGGTAACCAAGTTCAGTAACTACAAATTTTTTATTTGTTGCCATAAATAGTATTTCATCGCCTGTTTTAACCGTTCCTTCAACCACTCTTACATAACTTACAGCTCCTTTATAATTATCATACAAAGAATCAAAAATTAAGCATTTTAGTGATTTATCTTTATCCCCAATAGGTGGCTTAAAATCTGTTACTATTCTTTCTAAAACTTCTTCAATATTTAAGCCTGATTTTGCTGAAATGCATGGAGCATCCATTGCAGGAATGCCAATTATGTCTTCAATTTCTTGCTTAACTTCATTTGGTCTTGCACTTGGCAAATCCACTTTATTTATTACTGGCAAGATATCTAAATTGTTATCCAATGCTAAATACACATTTGCTAGAGTTTGAGCTTCAACCCCTTGGCTACTATCAACAACTAAAATAGCTCCTTCACATGCTGCTAAACTTCTTGATACTTCATAATTAAAATCCACATGACCTGGTGTATCTATTAAATTCAAAATATAAGTTTTTCCATCTTTTGCCTTATATTGCATTCTTACTGCTTGAGATTTTATAGTAATTCCTCTTTCACGCTCTATATCCATGTTATCTAAAACTTGACTTTCCATCTCACGTGCTGTTAAAAGTCCTGTTTTTTCAATTAATCTATCTGCTAATGTTGATTTTCCGTGGTCTATGTGTGCAATTATACTAAAATTTCTAATAAGTTTTTGTTTATCCATTAATTTATCCTTTCTGGTTTTATTTATTCTATGTACTTCAAAAACATATAATTTTGAAAGCGCAGTGGTTCTCTCTGGAGTGAATTAGAAGTTCTAAATGAATTTTATGGAAAAAGTTCGCCGTGAGAAAGGGTGCCATAAAAGGCATCTAGAACTTCTATGAAACGGAGAAAGACAAGCAAGCTAAAAAATTATATATTTTGAAGTACATTAATGTCGTATAAATTTTTATAAATTCTTGAAGTAATGTTCCAACGTTTCAATTACCTCATCTTTGCTTTCAAGCATATTAATTGTTTGTCTTACTTGGCTTGAATTTGGTAAATTCTTTAAGTACCAACATATGTGTTTTCTCATTTCACGTATTCCAACATACTCACCTTTTTCAATCATTTCCAGTTCTATATGTTCTTTTATAATTTTCAATTTTTCCATTGAAGTTTTCCCTTGCGGTTTTTGACCTGTTGTAAGTTCCTGTATAATATCATTAAATTTCCATGGTTCTCCAAGAATTCCTTTGCCTATCATTATGCCATCTACACCAGTATATTCAAACATTCTTCTTGCATCTTCTGCTGTTTTTACGTCTCCATTTCCTATTACTGGTATTTTAACTGCTTCTTTTACCTTTTTTATAATCTCTAAATCAACTTGTCCTGAATAGTATTGTTCTCTAGTTCTTCCGGTGTACTGTAATAGCACTTGCTCCTGCTTTTTCTATTACCTTGGCAGCCTCTACTGCAACTATATGTTCATCATCCCAACCTTTTCTAATTTTTACTGTTACAGGCTTGGTTGTGTTTTTTACTACTTCTTTAACTATGCTTTCTACTAATTCTAAGTTTAATAATAATTTGCTTCCATCTCCATTTTTCACAACCTTTGGTGCTGGGCAACCCATGTTTATGTCTATAGCATCTGCATATTGTTCTACAATCTTTGCAGCTTGTCCCATAACACTTGGGTCGCTTCCAAATATTTGTATTGCTATTGGTCGTTTTTCTTCATTTAAAACTAAAAATTGTTCTGTTTTTTTATCATTGTAAAATAATCCTTTACTGCTTATCATTTCTGTACAAACTAGTCCTGGGTTACCATACTTTTTGCAGATTTTTCTATAGCTTAAATCCGTTACTCCAGCCATTGGTGCTAATAATATATTATTTTCTAATTCTACATTTCCTATTTTCAATTTTTTTATATACATTTCTTATTCCTTAATTAAATATTGATTTTTGACGTCTAGCACTAATATTTAGTAGTATTCCTATTGCCATCATATTTGTAAGCATTGAGCTTCCTCCATAACTTATAAATGGAAGTGGTACTCCTGTTATTGGAAGTAGCCCCATTGTCATTCCTATATTTTCTAATACATGAAAGATCAGTATCCCTGCAATTCCTGTGGCTATATATGAACCCAAGTCGTCTCTGGCTGTTTTTGCAACATTTATTGCTCTCGTAATCATGACTATATAAAGTATAATTATTGCCGTACAAGTAACAAAGCCCATTTCTTCGCCTATAACTGCAAATATAAAGTCTGTAGTTTTTGGGTAAAGAAATCCTAAGTGTGTTTGTGTTCCATTTAGCCAGCCTTCTCCCAATAGTCTTCCTGCACCTATTGCCAGCTTTGATTGTATAATGTTGTATCCTGCACCTCTTGGGTCTAGATATGGATTTAAATATACATCTATTCTCAAACGTGCATGCTCTGGCAAAACAAAGAAATATAGAATTGGCACAGCTATTACAACAAGTAATATTGCTAATATAATATATTTTTTCTTTATTCCTGCTACATAAAGCATAAGTGCTGTTGCAACAATATAGGCCATTGCTGAACCATAATCTGGTTGTAGGACTATTAAAAATATTGGCACAATTGCAATACCTAATACCATTAATAACTTCAATGGCATATTTATTTCATTTCTGGATATCTTTGACATTATATTTGCTAAAAATAAAACAACTGCAATTTTAGCAAATTCGGCTGGTTGTATAGATATTGGCCCTATGCTAAACCAACTAGTTGCTCCATTTATTGCACTTGTTAATAGTACAGCTATTAACAGAATAATAGAAAGTATATAAAACCCCATACTTATTTTTGAAATTGTTCTATAGTCTACTAAAAATGTCACTATAAGTATTGGTATTCCGCACAACTATCCAAATAATTTGCTTTTTAAAATCTTCTAAATCAGCAGATTTACTTGCGCTATACAAAGCAAATAATCCTATTGCTATTAGGATTATTGTGCATATTAATATACTCCATTCTGTATTTTTTAACTCTTTTTTATTCATATTTTTCCTTTCAAAACATGAAGTTTTTGAATTAATCTTTATTTTCTTCTTCCTTTTCTTCTTCTTTTGCTTCTACAACATTCTCATCATCTTCGTGCTCATCTTGTTTGCTTGCTTCCTCTATATTTTTTTCTTTTACTTTTTTAGGTTCTTCAGTTTCCTCTTGCTTTTTAGTCTCTTCTTTTTTCACTTCTTGAACCTCTTTTTTCATATCATTTCTTATATTTACTATTGGAATGTTTGCATAAAGAGATGGTGCACCTGTTGTTCCATCTTCTTTAACTTCGTTTGTAAGTCTAACGTCTATTTCGTTTTCTTCAACTTCAATATATTTCTTTATTACATCAATTATTTCTTGCTTCATCATCTCTAAAAAGTCTGCAGAGACATTGGCTCTATCTTGCATCAAAACTAAGTGTAGTCTTTCTTTTGCCTTTGTTTTACTACCACCTGTCTCTTTATTTTCATTTTTTCCAAGTTTTTTTAAAAAATTTAGTATGTTCTCAAACATGTCCATTCCCCCACATTATTAATGTTTTAATCCTTTTTAAATAGACTTTTTATTTTAGCAAAAAAACCTTTTTCCCTTCCTGGAATAGTCACATCAACATTTTCGCCTAATACCCTTTTGGCTATTTCTATATATGCTTTTCCTGATGGTGCTTTTTTATTTTTAATTACAGGCTCGCCCTTGTTTGTTTGTGTTATAATGTTTTCGTCATCAGGAACAACACCTATTAAATCTATTGATAACAAGTCTACAATATCATCTACGTCCATCATTTCACCTTTTCTTACCATTGAAGGTCTTAAACGATTAACGATTAATTCTGGATTTTTTATTTCAGCAGATTCTAATAACCCTATTATTCTATCAGCATCTCTTATTGCAGAAATCTCTGCTGTTGTTACTACAATTGCTCTATCAGCCCCAGAAACAGCATTTTTAAATCCTTGTTCAATACCAGCTGGGCAATCTATTAACACATAATCAAATTCTTCCTTAAGTTTTTTTGTTAATTCCCTCATTTGCTCTTCATTTATAGCATTTTTATCTCGTGTTTGGGCAGCAGGTAATAAAAATAATTCGTCAAAACGTTTATCTTTAATAAGAGCTTGTCTTAATTTACATTTTTCTTCTATTACATCAACTAAGTCATAAACTATTCTATTTTCTAGTCCCATGACAACATCAAGGTTTCTAAGTCCAATATCTGTATCAACTAGCACAACTTTTTTTCCTTCTTCTGCTAAACTAGAACCAAGGTTTGCAGTAGTAGTAGTTTTACCAACTCCACCTTTTCCTGATGTTATAACTATTACTTCTCCCATAACAGCTTTCCTCCTTGCATTTTTATGTATTTTTCAACTATTATATTGTATAATTTTTTTCGTCAAAAGTCAATGTTTTCTGGAAATAAATAGTAGAAATTAATAAATGAAATATTCTTTATAAACAACATGATATTGTTAATATTATTAATCATACATCTGTTTCCAGTTCTTCGGTCGCTCTATTGTAAAATTTTTCTTGTTCATTTAAAAAATAACTTATTTTACTTTGTTCAAACCTATTCTTTTCTTTATCATTTATATTATAAACCATTTCTTCGTTTTCCCTAATAATTAATTTGCAGAATTTTTCTTTTATTTCCTTATTTGTAGTAGTCATTATTACTTTATTTATTGTTTTATTTCTGTTAATATTATTTTCAGTATTTACAACGATTTTCTGTTTTTCTAAAAAGTTGTACACATACTCAAGATTTTGTTCATTCACATATGTATAATCTATTTGCTTTAATCTAGAAATTATTAAATCTTTATATCTTTTCTCGTCAAGCTCTTTTATCAATTCTATAGGTTTGTTACCATTATCATTGTAAACGCATGTTTGTAAGTTCTTTATTATTTCACTATTGTTTAACTCTATTTTATATGAACAAATTCCACTGAAAATAGCTATAATATTTAATAATATAAAAACAAACTCCATTTCAATCGTTACATCTCTTTTGTTTACAATCTTTAGTTGTTTATCTTCTCTTACTGCAAGTATGTAAAGAATAATTCCAATCACATCTATTAAATAAAAAGACATATCAAAATCGAACATTGAATGTAAAATAAGTAAAAATAATGCAACCGTTATTTCATTAATTTTTTTAAATTTAATAATTTTGAAAATACTATAAACTAATATAATCAATAAAAGAACAAATCCCAATATACCATAGTTTATAAAAATTTGTAAAATAAAGTTATGTACTTCAGTAGTATAATATCTATATGATTGAACTTCCTGATAATTATATTGCCATCCCTCTGCGCCATAACCCAATAGGAAATTTTCCTTAATCAACTTCAAGGCATCTTTATAAAATACAAATCTTTCCCAAACACATTTATTTTTCAAGCTAAAGCTATCTATTCTATTTACCAATTGTACTGGTAAATACAAATAATTTAGTCCAAATAATTTATCATTTACATATAAACTGTTAATTTTTAATTTTCCATTGTGTCTTAATGATATATTTCTTATATATATAACAATTTTTTCAGTTTCGTTTTGTGGAGTAAACTCTATAGTTTGTTCACCCTTATAGTTTCCAAATATAACTTCATGCGTATTTATTGTGTCATAATATTTATTTTCTTCATTAATCACAATCGCAAAAGATGCCTCAGACAACTCTTGTTCACAATCACTAGCTTCTAAGTCAAAAACAAATTTATATTTTTGATTTTTTTCAATATTAAAAAGATCATATCTTATCTCGGACTCAGACTCAATCCCAGTCTCAGTCTCAGATTCTTTACCATCAAATGCATATAGTGGTAAAGTCAACTGTTTTCCAACAAAATATACAATAATTATAACAATAATTGCTATACCAATAGTAATCATGTAATGTTTTGGTTTAATTTTATAAAGCACTTTGTACTTTTTTGCTATAACATATGCTATGGCAATTGATAATATTGCAAAAATTAAAACACTAGCCCAAGCAATAAAATACAATTTTCTTTTTATACAATTTCAAAAATCTTAATTGTAAAAAAACTGAATATTAAATTACTTGTAAAAGTATATACTATATATTTTCTTTTTCCTTTAGAAAATATAACATATAATAAATACAATACAACAAATATAGCTGTAGTGGCTCTTGAATAAGACATTAGCAAGCCAAATGTAAACAAATATGAAATTCCAACATATATTTTTTTACCTTGCGTACTCTTTCTTAAACTTAAAAGCAAATCTATTGCCATTATAACAGCAAATTGGTTTGCATAACCTATTGTTGAAATCATTCTATTTTCTGTATTTTCTAATTTAGATAGTCTAAAAATATTTATATGCTCATATAATATTTTTGATAGTCTTTCATCAATTCCAAAAATAATTAAGAAAACTCCTCCAAAGATAAGAACCTTAATTAACCAATCTGAGAATTTTGCATCTTTCCTTGTCATGTAATTTAAAATCAAGTATAAATTTAAAATAGATATTGTTTTAGTTAACTCCATTAATGTTTTCTCAAAACAACTAGCACTTCCCATTACAATTTGGATAATTGGCAAACCACAAAATAGTAAAATCAAATAATCTATTTTTTTACTAAAAAGATTGTCCTTCTCCTTTAGTATTACATATAAAGAAAAGGCTGAGCCCAGTACAATTGTTACCAAATTCAGTTCAAAACAATTATACTCTGTTGGGTTTCCAACAAAAATAAATGTTAGTGCAATAATAATAATTGTAATTATTTTAGTAATTTTCATGATTTTCTCTTACCTCCTTTAATATTTTAGTATAATTGCAAGTAATGCATATATTAGCATTAGCAAAAACATTTTACTAAATTTAATTTTAATTTTCATTTTTTTATTTAGACAAATAAATACAATACACAGGTTCACACCTGCTCCACATAATTGTCCTATAATTACTCCCAATATTCCAAGTGTCTTAATTGTCATAATCATTATTACTAGTGAAATTGCTGTTCCTGCAATAGTTGAAATTAATTGATATCTATTTCTAAAATTAGCTTTAAACATTGCTGAAACGCTATTTATTATTACAATCATTAGAGAATTTATAAGCAATAATGGAATATACATTTTAGATTGATAATAATTTGTCTTTGCAAAAATTTCATAAAATCCTCTAATAATAGGAAGTAAGATAATTAATATAACCAATAATTTTTCCGTAAAATTTTCTAATATTTGTGGAAACATTTTTTCTCTTTCTTCCCTGCTTATTTTAAACATTTCTTCAGTTATAGACATATTAAGTATTGTTCCAACAAAAGTTATAATATTTGTAAACTTATTCGCAAAAGAATACATTCCATTTCCTTCTGTACCAATAAAATTTTGAATAATTACTTTTGCCGATCCATTCATAAGCCAACAAAGGAGTGTGTTTATTGTAAGTGGAGTTGTATAAATAATTAATTTTTTTAAAACATGTATATCAAAAAACTCAAACTTTAGCTTACCAATAATCTTTAAACTTTTTTCTATTGTTACCAAATTGGCAATAGTTCCTAGTATGTTTGCAATAAATAGAGCTTCAAGTCTCATATTGGTAAATCTTAATAAAATTAGTACAGCACTAAGGTTAGTTATTGACTCAACAACTGTTGATTTAACATATACTCTATTCATATCTAAAGCTTTAGCATAATGTTGCCATGTCCACAATACACCATTTATAACATAAGTTAATATTATATATATTACTGGAATATCAGATTTTCTAATAAGTATATAATATAGCATAAAAATTAGAATTATTAGAAAACTTGCAAATATTGTAAAATATGCAGTTGTAGCAATAATTTTAGTTATTTTATTTTTATTTTTTTCGGATATTAAAAATTTTAATACGCCTTCCCAAATTGATATAAAGAATAGTGGTGTTATTGCATTTAATAATGTTTGTATATACTCATACTTTCCTAAGTCATCTGTACTTATATAAAAAGCATAAATAAACACCATACACAACATAAAAAGCTTTGTTGAAATCTCACTTAAAAAATATGTTATTGTTTTTTTTAACATTCTTTTATTCATGTTTACTCTTCCTTTGAAATCTCCTTTATTGCTTTGTTATACATTTCTTAATGTAATTATTTTAATATTTTTCAACCTTCCTCTCACTTAAGCATTGCATTAAGCGCTTTTTTCAATGTTATCTCTTTGTGATATAAATTGTATTTTCTTATTGCATATTGCACACATAATATTTTATAGTATTTTGGGGACATTTTTTTGAAAATTCTTCCTTGTTCTTCAAAGAAGTCTGCATTATAGCCAGAAAACCACGAACTTTTCTCTTGAGCCACTTCCCCTATTTCTTTATTTACAAAGATTATTTTTAGTTTTTTTCTAATTGCTTCATATAATAATATTTGTTCTTCTCCTCTTTTGTTCATAGTTCCACTTCCAAAATTTTCATCAAAAAATAAATTGTTTTTTAGTAAACTGTCTTTTGAACACGACATTTCAAAGGATGCAATCTTCATCGCTCTAATGTAACCTATTTTACCAGTATGCATTCTTTTTAACTTACGCCTTTTATTTTTACTTCTTACATAAAAACAGATAATATCAGCTTTGGGGTATTTTCTATAATTCTCTAAAATTATTTTCTCATAGTTTTCTTTATATTTTATATCATCATCTGCAAAAAGTATTATTCCTTTTTGCGCATTGTTTACAGCTAGATTTCTGCTTTTACATAGTCCTTTTTCTTGAACTGTTATAACATTTTTATTTTTAATATTTATTATTCCAGTTTGTATTTGGTTTATCAGTAAATAATTTGTTTTTAGATTCATTCTCTTTATTAGTTTATTTATGTCTTCATCTTTTTGCATGTTTTGTGTTGATATTAACACTTGTAATGTTTCATTGTTACTATTATAGATTTTCATTTTTCCGCTTCTTTTTCGTATTGCATTTATTGCATAATTTACAAAGCAATAAATTGATTGTACTTTCCCCAATTGCTCAACATTTTTATATAAATTCCATCTATAATACATAGATTTTAATTTATTTGAACTTCTCGACTTTTTTGATTTCCTACAATAAGCAAGTACCCTATTCTGTCCAAATGCAATATAGCCTTTCCTTAGTATTTTCCACCATGTTGCCATATCTTCATGCATAATATTGGGCATATAGCAATATCTTTTTGGAATTTTTCTTAAATCAATCATTGTAGTAATTGTTAGAATTCTTGTATCTAACAACGCCTTTTTATATGTAAGTTCTAAAGGAATTTCTATTTTTTTACTTGCTTTGTCTCCTAAATTGTTTATGTATCTATAAGAAGAATATACGAAGGCATAGTCATTTTCTTTTATAAATTTAATTTGTTCCTCTAACTTATGTTTATCCCAAATATCGTCTGCATCTAAAAAACATAAAAAATTCCCTCTAGCTAACCTTATTCCTAAATTTCTTGCAAAAGAAACCCCTTTGTGTTTCTTTAATTTGATAATTTTAAATTTGTTATTCAAATTCTTTTCAAGTATGTTTATGCTTTCATCTGTAGAAGCATCATCAATAAAAATAGCTTCGTAATTTGAATATGTTTGTCTTTGGATACTTTCTATTGTCTTTTCTAGAAACTCTTTTGAGTTGTAAACTGGGATTATAATACTTATTAATTCATTATTCATCATCCTTGTCCTCCTAAGCTTCTAGATATAACCTTTCTAATTGTTTTTAAAAAGATATTAAAATCTAATCTTAAAGATATATTATCCACATAATATAGCTCCATTTCAATTCTCTCTGCATAAGTTGTATTAGGGTTATTATAAGCTGCCCAATATCCTGTTATTCCAGGTGTTATACTAAGCAATTTTTGTTTTTTATTTCCATACTTTTCTAATTCTTCCTCTACAATAGGTCTAGGACCTATTAAGCTTAAATCTCCTTGAATGACATTTACTAATTGTGGCAGTTCATCCAAGCTAGTTTTTCTTAAAATTTTACCAACTTTTGTTACTCTTGGGTCATTTTTTAATTTGAAACCATCTTTGTACTCTCTCATTTGTTCTTCATTAAAATTTTTTATTAATTCTTCAGCATTTGGAACCATTGTTCTAAATTTATATACTTTAATTAATTTTCCATTCTTTCCTATTCTTCTATGTGCAAAAAAGATAGGGCCTTTAGAACCAATTTTTATTATGGTTGAAATTACTAAGAAAATTGGTAAAAGTAATATTAATAACGCTATTGCTAGAACAATGTCTATTTTTCTCTTTATTTTTATATATTTTTCCAAATTTAATCACTCACATTTTTCTACAATATGTTTGAATTATATATTATCTATATTTTATTGTCAATGTTTTTTTATTTTTTTACTTATATAAAAATTTAAAGGGAAAGATTCTTAACAAAAATCTTCCCTTTTACAAATTATTATTCTTTTTCTTCTGGTTGCTTATAATCATATTTATAATCCATTCCAGCT
>CAZTBY010000018.1:0-11393 GCA_964612395.1 uncultured Clostridium sp.
CAATGATGATAGCAGGATATAGTGTAGGAGCAAATAAGGGATATATTTATGTAAGGGCAGAATATCCAATAGCAGTACATAGATTTCAAACAGCAATAAATCAAGCTAAAGATTACGGAATTTTACGGTAAAAATATATTTGGAACAGGTTTCAATTTTGACCTAGAAGTTAGACTTGGAGCTGGAGCATTTGTATGTGGAGAAGAAACAGCATTACTTGAATCAATTGAAGGAAGAAGTGGAAGGCCACGTTTAAAACCACCATTCCCAGCAAATGCGGGGCTATTTATGAAGCCAACACTTATAAATAATGTTGAAACATATGCAAACATAACAAAAATAATATTAAATGGAGCAAAATGGTACTCAAGTATTGGAACAGAAACATCTAAAGGAACAAAGGTATTTGCACTAGGCGGAAATGTTGTAAATGTTGGGCTAGTAGAAGTTCCAATGGGAACAACATTAAGAGAGATAGTATTTGATATTGGTGGAGGAATACCGAATGGCAGAAAGTTTAAAGCTGCACAAACAGGAGGACCATCAGGTGGTTGTATTCCAGAAGAAAACCTAGATACACCGATAGACTATGAATCTTTATCACAAATAGGTTCAATGATGGGGTCAGGTGGGCTTATAGTAATGGACGATTCAAAATGTATGGTAAACCTTGCAAAATTCTATTTGGGCTTTACTGTAGATGAGAGTTGTGGTCAGTGCACTCCATGTAGAATTGGAACAAAGAGAATGCTAGAAATGCTAGAAAGAATTACAGAAGGGAAGGGAAAAGAAGAGGACATAGAAAAACTAGAAAAACTAGCAGAAACAATAAAGAAAACATCAATTTGCGGACTAGGTCAAACAGCACCAAACCCTGTACTTAGTACACTTCATTATTTTAGAAATGAATATGAGGAACATATAAAAAATAAAAACTGCCCAGCAGGAGAATGTAAGGCATTAAAGAAATTCCAAATAAACCAAGAAAAATGTAAAAGATGTGGTCTATGTGCTAAAAATTGCCCAGTTCAAGCAATTTCAGGAAACAGAGAAGAAGGTTACCAAATAGATACAAATAAATGTATAAAATGTGGCTTATGTGCTTCAAAGTGTAACTTTAAAGCTATATAAGAAAGGAGAAGTTAAATGTCTGAAAAAGTAAAATTAACAATAGATGGAAAAGAAGTTGAAGTAAAAGAAGGCATAACAGTGCTTCAAGCAGCAAAACAAATAGGAATAGATATTCCAACACTATGCTTTTTAAAAGATGTGAATCAAGCAGGAGAATGTAGAATTTGTATTGTTGAAATAGAAGGAAGAAGAGGTTTTGTTCCATCTTGTAGAACAATTGTAGAAGAAGGAATGAAGATTAAAACAAATTCAATAGAATTAAATGAAGCTAGAAGAATAATATTAGACTTAATACTATCTGCACATAACAGAGATTGCTTAACTTGTGTAAGAAACGGAAAATGTGAATTACAAACGTTAGCTAATAAATTTGGTGTAACAGAAATTCATTATGATGGTCAAAAAGAGAAAGCATTTATAGATGAAATTTCTCCATCAATTGTTAGGGATAATAGTAAATGTATAATGTGTAAAAGATGTGTTGCAACATGTAAAAATGTTCAAAAAGTAGGAGCAATAGATGTTGCAGGACGTGGATTTCATTCAAGAATAGCTGCTGAAAATGATGAGAGTTTAAATAATGTAAACTGTACTTTCTGTGGGCAATGCATAGAAGCATGCCCAGTAGGAGCACTAAAAGAAAAAGATGAGACAGCAGCAGTTTGGAGAAAATTAAGAGATAAAGATACATTTGTTGTAGTTCAAACAGCACCAGCAGTTAGAGCAGCTTTAGGCGAAGAATTTGGAATGCCTATTGGAACCTGTGTAACAGGAAAAATGGTCACAGCCTTAAAAAGATTGGGTTTTGATAAAGTATTTGATACAAATACAGGAGCAGATTTAACAATAGTTGAAGAAGCAAATGAACTAATAGAAAGGTTAAATAATAAAGAAGCAGTATTGCCTATGATAACTTCATGTAGTCCAGGTTGGGTAAGATATATAGAAATGAATTATCCAGAGCAATTAGAACACTTATCAAGTTGCAAATCTCCACATGAAATGTTTGGAAGTATATTAAAATCCTATTATGCAAAGAAAATGGGAATAGACCCAGAAAAGATGTATGTTGTATCAGTAATGCCATGTATTGCTAAGAAATTTGAAAAAGTAAGAGAAGAAATGAAAAATGACGGCTTAGCAAATGTAGATAGTGTTATAACAACACGTGAACTTGCAAGAATGATAAAACAAGCACATATAGATTTGAACTTGCTAGAAGATTCTGAATTTGATAGCCCAATTGGAGAAGCAACAGGAGCAGGGGCAATATTTGGTACAACAGGTGGAGTAATGGAAGCGGCACTAAGAACAGCATATGAAAAGTTAACTGGAAAAGAACTTGAAAAACTAGAATTTGAAGAAGTAAGAGGGAAAGAAGGAATAAAAAAATCAACAATTAAAATGGGAGAAAAGGAAATAAAAGTTGCAGTAGCACATGGACTTGCAAATGCACAAGAAATGCTAGAAGAAATTAAAAATGGAAAAGCAGACTATCAATTTGTTGAAATTATGGCATGCCCAGGGGGCTGTATAATGGGAGGAGGTCAACCAATAGTAAGTTCAAAAAAGAGAAACGACATAGATGTAAGAAAGGCTAGAGCCTCAGCACTTTACAAAATTGATGAACAAAGCAAAATAAGAAAATCACATGAAAACCCATATATAAAAGAACTATACGAGGAATTCCTTGAAACACCAGGAGGCTATAGAGCACATAAATATTTGCATACAACATACAAGAAAAGAGAAAAATATAAAAACTAGTCAATAATTAAAATCGTTTGACGAATTATACGAAAATTTGACGAACGATTTTTGTTGCAAATGCAACTTCAATATCTTATACTAAGGAAAGTTTATCTTGGCAATAATAGAAAAAGTAAAACTTGAAAGAGAAGGCTTTGTGAGTTTGATTTTACTTGACTGGGGGAACATATAGTGAAAAGTATTGCAAGAATAAGTATGTAAAAAAAACGCTTACAGTTCCTTTTTGGCTAAATGAATTATCTGAGAAGAAAGAAATTAATTTCTCAAAAGTGCTACAAGATGGGCTACTTGAAAAAGCTAGAAATAAGTAAATATGCAGATTTGATGAGAACTGGAAGACTTCCTAAAAATAGTAAAGATAAAAGTACACCTAACCTATAAAAAGTTTTGTTAGGTGTGTTTTTTTATGTTCTTAAAACAATTTCCCTGAATAAAATTATTAATATGATAGTTATAAATAAGAAAAAAATAGTAGTAATAATTGCAATAACTATGCTACTTGTATTAGTTGTATTAATTTGGTTATGTCCTAAAAAATGGCCTTTTGTGGCAACAAGTACAAAAACTGCTAAGTTTGAAATTTTGGTTGACGTGGAGGAATCTAAGTTGTATTTGTTTCAAGATGGAGAGCTGTATAAAACATATAAATGCTCTGGGGGAAAATGGTCTACACCTTCTCCTATTGGTACATGGAGAATAGTTGCAAAAGATACTTGGGGAGAAGGCTTTGGTGGTAGATGGATGGGTTTGAATGTTCCATGGGGGCAGTTTGGAATACATGGAACAGTATATCCTAAAAGCCTTGGGTGGGCAAGCTCACATGGGTGCATAAGATTAGAAAACAGCGATGCTGCCGAGTTGTATTCTATTATTCCAATAGGCACAAAGGTAACAATAGTAGATGGCCCATATGGGGCTTTTGGCAAGGGCTTTAGAGATTTGAAATCTGGAATGTATGGCTCAGATGTTTTTGAAATACAAAAGAAGTTAAAAGAACTGGGCTTTTTAACAGAAACACCAAATGGTAAGTTTGGACTTGCAACAGAAGAGGCAATAAGAAAATACTGCAAGGCAAATGGGTTATATGTTAGAAAATACATAGATATAGAATTGCAGAAACACATGGGTTTTTACTTGTTTGATTAATACAAGAATTAGCCAAGAAACTGCTAAAATGGAATTCCTTGTCTTGACATTTAGAGCAATCCATTATATAATAGAAATTGATTTTAATCGCAAGAAAGGAGTAAGTGAAATAAATAATGATTTCACTGTTAGTTTTAGCCATATTAATCTTTGTTAATGCTTTTTTTGCAGCTGCAGAAATTGCGTTTATATCTTTAAATGATGCGAAGATTGATAGACAAGCAAAAGAGGGAAATAAGAAGGCAAAGAGAATTAAAAAGATGCTTAAAGAGCCAAGTAAGTTCTTGGCAACAATACAGATAGGAATTACTTTAGCAGGTTTTCTATCAAGTGCGTTTGCAGCAGATGCGTTTGCTAGTGAATTAGCACCAAAATTAAACAGTTGGATAGACCTAGGGGTAAATGTATGGAACACAATTTCAATTGTTATTATAACAATTATTCTTTCATATTTTTCACTTGTATTAGGAGAACTTGTTCCAAAAAGAATAGCAATGAAAAACCCAGAGAAAATTGCTTTTGGTACAATTGGAATAATTAGATTTATACATTTAATTACATTACCAATAGTTAATTTTCTAAACTTCTCAACAAACCTAATTTGCAAACTATTCGGTATAGGTCCACAAGATGAAAGCACCGTTACTGAAGAAGAAATTAGGATGATGATAGATGTTGGAGAAGAAAAGGGTTCTATTGAAGAAGAAGAAAAAGAGCTTTTAAATAATGTTTTTGAGTTTAATGACAAAACAGTTTCTGATGTTATGATTCATAGAACAGAAGTATATGGCATAGATATTACATCAAATATCGAAGATATTTTATCAGACTTAAAAGAGTATAAATATAGCAGAATACCTGTATATGATGAAACAATTGATAATATAGTTGGTGTACTTTTCATAAAAGACTTACTTGCATATGCATACACTAAAAAAGAAGTAAAGATAAAGAAAATTATGAGACCAGCATACTTTGTTGCAGATACAAAGCCAATTAACGAATTATTTAAAGAAATGCAAAGAGATAAACAACAGCTTGCTATTGTATTGGATGAATATGGTGGAACAGCTGGAATTATCACAATGGAAGATATAATAGAAGAACTTGTTGGTAATATATTTGATGAATATGATGAAGAAGAAAAAGATTTCGAGAAAATAGATGAAAACACATTCATGATAGATGGAAGTGTAAGCATATATGATTTAAGAAAAATATTGGGAGTAAATATACCAGAGGGTGATTATGATACATTATCTGGTTACTTAATAGAACTTCTTGGAAGAATACCACAAGATGACGAAAAGCCTGTAATAGAAACAGAAAAAGTAACATATAAAATAGAGGAATATGAAGAAAAAAGAATTCTTTGGGTTAAGGCATGTAAAAACAAAACACTAGAAGACAAAGATGAAAACGAAGAAGAGGAAGAAGATGAGTAGGGCGACTTTAAGTCGCCCATTTTTCACTAAAGGGGGATAATATGTACGAAAAATTTGGAATACAAGATAAAATACTAAAATTGGCAAACGAAGTAGAAGAAGAATTAAAACCAGAATTTGAAAAAGTAGATAAAATTAAAGAAAAAAACAGCTTAAAAATATTAATGGCATTTCAAAAATACAATTTATCAGAAATGCATTTTGGTATGACTACAGGCTATGGCTATGGAGATGTTGGTAGAGATGTTATTGAGAATATCTTTGCAGAAGTTTTAGGAGCAGAAGATAGCTTAGTTAGAAATCAATTTATATCAGGAACACATGCATTAACAGTAGCCATGTTTTCAATGCTACGTCCAGGAGATACAATGCTTAGCATAAATGGAAAACCATATGATACATTAGATAGGGTAATAGGAATAGAAGAAAATGCAAGCTCACTTAAAAGCTATGGAGTAAAATATGAACAAATAGATTTAATTGGGAACGAATTTGATACAGAAAAAATAGTAAATAGAGTTAGCCAAGGCAATGTAAAACTTATATGTATGCAAAGATCCAGAGGTTATGCATTAAGAAAGAGTCTATCACTAGAAAGTATAAAAAAAATAATAAGCAAAATAAGAGAAGTAAACAAAGAAACAATAATAATGGTAGATAACTGCTATGGAGAACTTGTAGACACAATAGAACCAACATCACTTGGGGCAGATTTAATAGTAGGTTCACTTATTAAGAACTTAGGAGGAGGCTTAGCTCCAAATGGTGCATATATAGCAGGAAGAAAAGATTTAGTAGAACTTGCAAGCGAAAGACTTACTGTACCAGGTCAAGGAAAAGAAATAGGTCCAACACTTGGTATAAACAAGCAAATATTACAAGGACTTTTCTTTGCGCCGAGTGTTGTAGCAAGTAGTGTTAGAACAGCTATTTTTGCAAGTAGAATGCTTGAAAAATTAGGATATGAAGTTTCACCAAAATATAATGAAAAAAGAACAGATATAGTGCAACTAATTAATTTTAAAGATGAACAAAAACTAATAAAATTCTGCCAGGGAATACAAATGGGCTCACCAGTAGATTCAAATTCAGTACCAGAACCATGGGAAATGCCAGGTTATACAGATAAAGTAATAATGGCAGCAGGTACATTTGTGCAAGGTTCATCAATAGAATTATCTTGCGATGCACCAATACGCCCACCATATACAGCATTTTTTCAAGGTGGTTTAACATATGAATATGGAAAGTTAGGTGTTTTAAAAGCAATATCAAAAATATGTGAATAAAAGGAAAGGAAAATATAATGAAAGTTATAGTAATTGGACGGAGGACCTGCTGGAATGATGTCTGCAGTAACTTCAGCTAAAAATGGTAATGAAGTAATTTTATTAGAAAAAATGGAAAAGCTAGGGAAAAAGTTGCTAATTACGGGAAAAGGAAGATGCAATATTACAAACTCAGCTGAGATGGATGAATTTATGAAAAATATACCAGAAAATTCAAAGTTTCTTTATAGTAGTTTTAGTAGGTTTACCAACAATGATATTATAAATTTCCTAAATAGACAAGGTGTTGCAACAAAAGTTGAAAGAGGAGGCAGAGTGTTCCCTGCTTCAGATAAAGCAGAAGATGTTTTAAATGCATTTTTAAGAAAATTAAAAGAGCTAAAAGTTACAGTAAAAACAAATTTTGAAGTTACAAAAATTCTTACGGAAGGTAGCGTTTCAAAAGGAATTGAAGGTAAAAATAATGGCAAAATAGAAAAAATAATGGCAGATAAAATAATACTTACAACAGGAGGGAAAAGTTATCCAGTTACAGGCTCAACAGGAGATGGATATAAAATGACAAAAGACCTAGGTCATACAATTACAAGCCTAAAACCATCACTTGTACCATTAATTTGCAATGGTGAATCAAAAAGATTATGCCAAGAAATGCAAGGTTTATCATTAAAAAACGTTAAAGTTCAAATAACAGAAAACAACAAAGTTATATATGAAGACTTTGGCGAAATGCTATTTACGCATTATGGCATATCTGGACCTATAATTTTAAGTGCTTCTGCAATGCTAATAAGGCACAAAAATATTGATGAATTATTAAAAGAAAACAAAGTGAAAATTCATATAGATTTAAAACCAGCATTAGATGAAGAAAAGCTGAATAATAGGATACTAAGAGACTTTGAAGAATTAAAAAACAAGCAATTTAAAAATAGTTTAGGGTTATTGTTACCAAAGAAAATGGTAGAAACTATGATATCAATTATAGGAATAGACCCAGAAAAAAGAATAAATGAAATAACAAAGGAAGAAAGGAAAACAATAGTAAAAAATCTAAAAAACTTAGAACTTACTATTAATGGCTTTAGGGGAATTGAAGAAGCAATAGTAACAAAAGGTGGAATAAGTATAAAGGAAATAAACCCAAAAACAATGGAATCAAAGCTAATACAAGGCTTGTATTTTGCAGGGGAGATAATTGATTTAGATGCATTCACAGGAGGGTTTAACCTTCAAATTGCATGGTCAACAGGATATGCAGCAGCCCAAGATTAAAAGGAGGAAGTTTTTATGCAAAACAGACGAATAAGAAATGTCGAATCAACATCAATAGGAAAATGCCCAGAAAAGAATGATGATGACATATATATTGGTGAAAATTATGCTGCTGTAATAGATGGGGTTTCAAACAAAAGTACAATTGAAAGAGATGGCAAAAAAATTGGAGTTGCAAATATTATTACAGAAGCAATAAGAAAGCTGGATGAAAAGTCTGCACCAAGTTATGCAAAAAAATTAGAATTTGAAGAATTTACAGATTGTGTGAATTTATATATAAAAAAATATTGTGAGCACATAGGATATGACCTTTATAAAAAGCCATTAGAAGCAACAGGTGCAATATATTCAAGAGCTCACAATCAAATATGGATAGTTGGAGATTGTAGAGCAATTTATGATGGGAAAGTAATTCAAAATGAACTAAAAATTGATGAAGTATATGCTAAGTTGAGAGTAAGCATAATAAATATTTTATTAAAAAACGGCTATACTGTAGGGGACTTACTTAAGAGAGATATTTCAAAAGAATTTATAAAAGAACCTGAAAAAATACCAGAAGTGATTCAAGACAAAGATGTTGTGCAAACAATAGAAGAAATTATTCAAATAACAATGCATGAAACCTTATTAAAGTGTGGATTCTCAGAAGAAGAAATTAAGGAAGGAAATTTATTACAAAAATATAATACACCTAGAAAATTGCAAGTATATTTTAAAAACAATCCAAATGCAAATGAATATGGTTACTCAGTTTTCAATGGAATAAAAACTGAGGGTAAAAACTGTATAGTTCAAGATATGCCAGAGGATGTAAGACATATAAGATTATTTTCAGATGGCTTTCCAGTAAAAATGTTAAACAATAATAAAGATTTAGGATATGCAATTAGGGCAAATAGAAGGCTAGCAGAGAAAGATCCATTAAGTATAAATGAGAATCGAGGAGTAAAAGGAGCATCAAAACAAACACAAAGAGAGGATAACATCCTAGCAGTTGATGATGCATCAGCTGTTGATATAATAATAGAACGAGTTGAAGAAAGAGATGATGAAAGATAGAAGAAAATATAGTTTTTAAAACAATAAAGGAAAATGTAATAGCAGAAATAACAGAAAAAAAATCAAGATTTATAGCAAATATTTTTTATGTGGAAAATATTGAAGAAGCTGAAAAATATATAAAGCAAATAAAGAAAAAATATGGAGATGCAAGGCATAACTGCTTTGCATATGCTATAGAAGCGGGTAAACGGAGGAATAGCGGTAAAATACAATGATGATGGAGAACCATCAGGCACAGCAGGTGCACCTATATTAAAAATGATTTTAGAAAAAGGCTTATCAAATATCTTAGTAGTTGTAACAAGATATTTTGGAGGAATACTTTTAGGAACAGGAGGTTTAGTTAGATGCTATTTGGGAGCAACTGAAAAGGCTCTTCAAAAAGTAGAAATCATTCAAAAAACAATGGGATATGAAGCAAGGATATACGTTGATTATAGTAACTTAGAAGCACTGAAACATACCTTAGAAAAGATGAATATAAAAGTACTAAATATAGAATATTTAGAAAATATAGAAATAATTGTTGATATACAAGAAAAGTTTATAGAGCAATTTACAAGTAATTATAATAACAATTTTAATATTTCAAAATTTGATATTATAAGAGAAAAATTCGTTGAAATATAAAGCAAAACTCATATAATTGGAAAAAATTTCAAAAAAAGCCTTGCATTATTGGTAAAAAGGTATTATAATGAAAACTGTAAAATTTTTACAATTATTTTTTAGGAGGTATCAAATTGAACGAAAAGATTACTATTTTAATTGCAGATGACAACCCAGAATTTGCAGAAACTTTAGTTGAACACTTAAGTGAACAAAAAAATATGGAGGTTATAGGAGTAGCCAGAGATGGAAAGGAAGCATGTGAGAAAGTTATTAGCTTAAAACCAGATGTATTATTATTAGATGTTATAATGCCATATTTAGATGGACTCGGAGTTTTAGAAAAATTAAATGCAACAAAAATAGAAAAAATGCCAACATGTATAATGCTATCAGCAGTAGGGCAAACAAAAATAACACAAAAAGCAATTAGTTTGGGTGCAGAATATTATGTAGTAAAACCATTTGATATTGAAGTACTAATAAATAGAATAAAAGATATAAAAAATTATAAACCAACACCAACGTCAAATTTAGACAACTGTTACACCTCAAGGGAGAATAAGCCACAATACATAGAAATAAACGAAATGGATAAAAAGAACCAAGAAAATTTAGAAGCACTTGTAACAAATATAATTCATGAAATTGGAGTACCTGCACATATTAAAGGTTACCAATATTTAAGAGAAGCAATAATGGTTGTAGTACAAGACATAGACGTAATAAATCAAATAACAAAACAACTATATCCTGCAATAGCAGAAAAATATGCAACAACACCAAGCAGAGTAGAAAGGGCAATTCGACATGCCATAGAAGTAGCATGGGCAAGAGGCAAAAACGAAGCAGTAGAAAACATCTTTGGTTACACAATATCAGCAAGCAAGGGAAAACCAACAAACTCAGAATTTATAGCAATGATAGCTGATAAGTTAAGGCTAGAATTAAAAACGGCATAAATATTAAGTGTATAACTTTAGGTTAAAAACAACAGAAATAAAATCTGTTGTTTTTTGCTACCAATTACCAATGTTACAAAAATATGACAAATTTATGACAATTTCAACATAAAGTAGAATAACATATACTATTATGTTATTATTAAACATGGGTGATAGTTAAATGAAGAATAGAAAAATAGCAATAATGATTGTTATACAAATAGTATTTATTTTTTTAACGTTTTTTATAACAAAAAATGAATCTTTAGCGGCAACTTGTGATGCTTGCCATGGTACATTAACTTTGAAAAAAATAGCTGCGACTTGCACAACAGGAGGTTACTCATATTATTATTGTAGTAGATGTGGTACTTCTAGTACAAGTTTCAGTAAAACCTCAGCACTAGGACATAGTTGGAAATCAGCAACATGTATGAAACCAAAGACATGTTCAAGATGTAGTGCAACAACAGGTGACCCACTAGGTCACAATTATTCGACGGCAACATGTACAAAAGCAGCAACATGTAAAAGAACAGGATGTGGAGCAACAACAGGTACAGCATTAGGGCATAAGTGGAAATCAGCAACATGTATGAAACCAAAGACATGTTCAAGATGTAGTGCAACAACAGGTGACCCACTAGGTCACAATTATTCGACGGCAACATGTACAAAAGCAGCAACATGTAAAAGAACAGGATGTGGAGCAACAA
>CAZTBY010000018.1:11493-15066 GCA_964612395.1 uncultured Clostridium sp.
GTCATAATTATTCATCAGCAACATGTACAAAAGCAAAGACATGTACAAGATGTAGCGTAACATCAGGTTCGGCACTGGGTCATAATTATTCATCAGCAACATGTACAAAAGCAAAGACATGTACAAGATGTAGTGCAACATCAGGGTCACCATTAGGACATAGTGGACGGACCGTCAGCAACTTGTACATCAGCTCAAACATGTACAAGATGTAGTAAAGTTATGAAGCAGGCGTTAGGTCACAATCCAGGAAAAGCAGCAACTTGTACATCAGCTCAAACTTGTACAAGATGTAATAAAATTTTAAGTTCAAAACTTGGACATTCATATGGAAGTACACCAGAATCCTATTCTAAAACAGCAAATGGACATACACCAATTTATAAATGTACTTCTTGTACAGCAAATAAAACAGGAACAGTAGAAACACATACAATTAATACATACTCTGATAATGGAAATGGAACACATAGTGGAACATGTACAATATGTAATTATACTGTAACAAAAGAACATAATTTAAGTGGAAATGTTTGTACAGATTGTGGAGCAACAGCTCAAAGTGAATGTGAGCATGTTTATGAAACAAAAAGTAATGAATATGAACATTGGGAAGAATGTAGCAAATGTCACATTACAAAAAATGAAACAATAGAAACACATAATATACAAACATGGAGAAACAACAATGATGGCACACATACAGGTACATGTACAAAATGTAATTATACAAAAAGTGCAAAACATGAATATAGCGGAAATAAATGTACAAAATGTGGAGATTCATACTCAACTGAATGTGAACATAATTGGGAATTAAAATATAGTATAAATAAACATTGGCATGAATGCAGTAAATGTAATGCTACAAAAGAGGAAAATTTAGAAGATCATAATATTACAAAATGGACAGATCAACAAAATGGAGCACATTCTGGAACTTGCACAATATGTAATTATACTGTAACAAAAGAACATAATTTAAGTGGAAATGTTTGTACAGATTGTGGAGCAACAGCTCAAAGTGAATGTGAGCATGTTTATGAAACAAAAAGTAATGAATATGAACATTGGGAAGAATGTAATAAATGTAATATTATCAAAGATGATAGTAGAGAAGAACATAAAATTAATACGTATACTAGTAACAAGAATGGAACACATAGTGGAACATGTACAGTATGTAATTTACAATTAACAAAAAATCACGTCTATGGCGATAGTGATACTTGCAAAGACTGTGGGGAGAAAGTTTCAACAGAATGTGAACATAATTATGAAATAAAAAGCAATCCAACCGAACATTGGCAACAATGTAGTAAATGTAATTATATAAAAACAGATAGTAAAGAATCTCATAAAATTACAACATTAACAGATAATTATAATGGAACACATAGTGGGATTTGTACATATTGCGAATATGAAATTGTTACTGAACATAATTATGATAATGGGGTTTGTATAAAATGTAATGCAAAAAAAGAAGAACAAACGGAATGTGACCATAACTATATCCAAAAATATGATGATTATGGACACTGGAAGGTATGTACCAAATGCAATACTGTTGAAGAAGGAGTAGAACGACATGAGTTAGATTCAAATGGTAAATGTAAAATTTGTAATGCAACTATAAAAAAAGTGAGTGATAGCAATACTAATAATACTAATAGTTCAAGCAACAATGAAAGCACAGCAAGTAATGGTGGAAAAATAATTCCAAACACTGGTAAAAAAACAATTATTATAGTTACAATTGGAGTTTGCATTTTACTTATTATATCGATAGTTAAAATTAAAAAATATAAAGAAATAACTTAATAAAAAAGCAGTCTTAGATATATGTAAGACTGCTTTTTATTAAATTAATATAGTTTTACAATGCAATGCAATTTATCGTTTACACTATTTTTCATAGTAACAAAAATTGCATCATCCATCTTACCATAATAAAACTTCATTGAATCTCCAAGTCTAGCTTCATTTTTGTACATTACTTCAATACTTTTAAAATCCGAATTCTTAGGCAGCAATTCATATGCAAAATCTAAGTAATTTAGGTTGTTTACGTGATGATTAGAATCAATATCTCTTTTTTGAATAGTATATTCACCCATCAACTTGCTATTTTCAGGTGCTTGCAATTTTTCACACATTTTTGCAGAAAACACATTATCATCTACGCATTGGCAAAAATTGCATGTAAAATCTTTTGTGATTTTAAATACTTGCTTTTTATTAAAATCAAATAAAATCCATCTGGATGTTGCAACAGCAACTATATTATCTGAGCTATCATAAACTTTAAAATCTCTGTAAATGTAAATATGTGTGTAGTGTGTGCACCATGTTGAAATCTTCAATGTTTCATTCCACTTAGGTCTTGAAAAGACTTCTAATTTCCAATTTAATATAACCCAAAATAAACCAGTTTTTTTAGCATCATTTAACCCATGACCAAATAAACTAGAATGAATACAACCAATTTCTTGAAATATTCTTAAAAACCCTTTATTTGTAATTGAATTGTTTTCGCCAACATCTGGCAAAGTAACTTTAAAATTTTCTGTATAAATGTTCATAATTGGCCTTCTTTCTAAAAAATATAATATCAAAAAAACAGTTAAAAGTCAATGTTGACATTTTACAAAAATACATATACAATATATGGAAAGTGAGGGAAAAATATGGCTAATTTATTAGAACAAATTAATTCACCAAAAGACTTAAAAAAATTAACAATAGATGAAAAAGAAACTCTAAGCCAAGAGATTAGAGAGTTAATAATAGATGTAACTTCAAAAAATGGTGGGCATGTTGCATCAAATTTGGGAGTGGTTGAATTAACAATTGCTTTGCATTCAATATTTAATACACCAAATGATAAAATAGTGTGGGACGTTGGGCATCAATGCTATGTACATAAAATTTTAACAGGAAGAAGAGAAGAATTTCAAAATATAAGGAAACTAGGGGGAATATCAGGCTTTCCAAAGATTTGCGAATCTGAGTATGATAATTTTAATACTGGGCATAGTAGCACTTCAATATCTATAGCAACAGGAATGGCAAGAGCAAGAGACATTTTGAAAGAAAACTATGAAGTTATTGCAGTAATTGGGGATGGTTCCCTAACAGGGGGAATGGCTTTAGAAGCTTTAAATGATGCAGGTAGTAGTAAAGCTAATGTAAAAGTTATTTTAAATGATAATGAAATGAGTATATCAAGAAATGTTGGAGGAATACCATTATATTTAAGCAAAATAAGAACAAAAACAGGTTATACTAGATCAAATAGGAAAATAAAAGAAATAACTAGTAAGATACCTTTTGTAGGTAAGCCAATTGTAAGTTTTGCACATTACACAAAACAAATAATTAAAAGAGCAGTAATACATAATATGTATTTTGAAGATATTGGTTTTACTTATCTTGGACCAGTTGATGGACATAATTTGCATAAATTAGAGGATATTTTAGAAAGAAGTAAAAAGATAAAGGGACCAGTATTAATTCATGTTGTAACCAAAAAAGGAAAAGGTTATGAACTTGCAGAAAAGAATCCAGACA
>CAZTBY010000019.1:0-14618 GCA_964612395.1 uncultured Clostridium sp.
ACTTAAGGCTTTTCAGCTATTTTAATTTTTGTGGTGGTTATTTGACTATGGCACCTGCTGCCTTAGATACACTAATTACCCATTTTAAAGATACAGGGCGAAAACCAAGTTATTATGATGCAATTTTAACAGGTGATTTAGGTTATATTGGGAAAGAAATTCTTACAGAACTTGCTGAAACTAAAGGTTATAATATAAAGGCAAATTACAATGACTGTGGAGTTTTAATGTTTGATAAAGCATCTCAAGATACTCACTCTGGTGGTAGTGGTTGTGCATGTTGTGCTACAATTTTTTCTGGATATTTATTCAATAAATTAAAACAAAAAGAGTTAAAGAAAATTCTACTAATAGCAACAGGTGCTTTAACTAATGCAACTAGTAACCAACAAGGCGAAAGTATTCCAGGAATAGCTCATGCTATAGCTATTGAAACAGATATATATATGGAGGTTAAAAATGGTTCAAGATTTTTTTTATAATTTAGATTGGATGCTACTTTTAAGAGCTTTTCTTGTAGGTGGTGCAATATGTGTTATTGGTCAAATTCTTATAGATAAAACAAAACTTACTCCTGCAAGAATACTTGTAACTTTTGTTACAAGTGGTGCAATTTTAGGTGGTTTAGGAATTTATCAAAAGTTAGTTGATTTTGCTGGTTGTGGTGCAACAGTTCCACTAACTGGTTTTGGTAATTTGCTTGCAAAAGGAGCTATAAAAAAGGCTGAAACTGATGGCTTTATTGGAGCATTTACAGGTGGTACAGCTGCCGCTGCTGGTGGAATTGCAGCTGCAATATTCTTTGGTTACATTGCTTCACTTGTTGCAAAACCAAAAATAAAAAAGCAGTAATATATAATTAAGAAGAACACAGATTCCTGTGTTCTTCCGCTTTATGTAAACTTGATTTTAGATTTATTATCATGTATAATATTAAAATGTATAAAATATTAAAGAGGAGTGTTAGTTTTAAATGAAAAAAGAAATTCAAAAATTTGATAATATAAAAGAAATCATATATCACTCAGCAACTGTTTATTCTGATAACATTGCATTTACAACTAAGATAAAAGTTGATAACAATACTGAGTATATAAACTATACCTATTTTAAATTATTAGAGGATATTAACTCATTTGGAACAGCTTTATATAAATTAGGCTTGCAAAATTCAAGAATCGCTGTAATAGGACATAATTCATATGAATGGGCTGTTTCACATCTTAGCAATTTACTTGGTAATATTGTATCTGTTCCTTTAGATAAAGGGTTACAACTTGGCGAACTTGAAAATTCATTAATTAGAAGTGAAGTTCAAGCTGTTGTTTTTGATGAAAAGTTAAAAGATTTTATGAATGTCATAAAAGACAATGGTAAAACACAAATAAAACATTTTATTTGTACTGCAAAAGAGCCAGATTTTTTATATTTTTATGATTTGCTTAAAAGTGGTAAAAACGACTTAGAAAATGGCTACTTAGAGTATGTTGATTGTAAAATAGATTCTCAAAAAATGAGTATTTTACTTTTTACATCTGGTACAACATCAAAATCAAAAGCAGTAATGCTTAATCAAAATGGAATCGCAACAAATATTTATGATATGCAATTAGTTGAAACTTTCTACCCTACTGATGTTAATATTGCATTTTTACCATATCATCATATATTTGGTTCTACTGGAATGCTTGTTATGCTTGCATCTGGTGTGAAAACTGTTTTTCCAGACGGTCTTAAATATATTCAAAAGAACTTAGTTGAATACAAAGTTTCAGTTTTTGTTGGTGTTCCTGTTCTTATTGATAAAATGCATTCTGCAATTCTGAAAGAAGTTGAAAAGCAAGGCAAAACAAAACTTATAAATACCATGATACATATATGTAATTTTCTTATGAAATTACATATAGATATTAGAAGAAAGCTATTTAAGCCTTTAATTAACGCCTTAGGTGGAAATATGCGTTTTATAATTTCTGGTGGTGCTCCATTAGATAAAAAAACTTCAAAATGGTTTAACGATATTGGAATACACTTAGTTCAAGGTTATGGTTTAACGGAAACTTCTCCAGTTATTGCTGCAGAAGATGATGTTTCTCTACGTGCAAATTCTGTAGGTAAAGTTATGAAAAGCTTAGAAGTACGAATTGAAGACAAAGATGCTGACGGAATGGGCGAAATCGTAGTAAAAGGTCCTAACGTAATGCTTGGATATTATAACGAGCCAGAACTTACAAATGAAGTTTTGAAAAAAGGTTGGTTCCATACTGGAGATTTAGGCTACATAGATAAAGATGGTTTCTTATTTATTACTGGACGTAAAAAAGATATGATAGTTTTGAAAAACGGTAAAAAAGTCTTCCCTGAAGAAATTGAAGTTCTAATAAATAGATTAGAAGAAGTTGAAGAATCCTTTGTTTATGGTATGCCAAATAAAGATGATCCAAATGATGTAAAAATTGCAGTTGAAATTGTAGTAAATAAAACTGCTTTCAAATCTAAACACCCTGACTTAACAGAAAAAGATTACCATGATGTTGTTTGGAACGAAATAAAAGAAATTAATAAAACACTTCCTATTTACAAATATATTAAGCATTTGAGTTTATCAAATGAGCCACTTATAAAAACTACAACAAACAAAATAAAAAGAAAAGAAGAACTAAAAAAAGTTTTAGAAAGTAAATAAAAAAATCCCCTAATTCTAGGGGTTTTTTTATATTACATATTCTCTTTTCCTGCTTTTATTAGTCCAACAAATAATGGTTGTGGTCTATTAGGTCTAGATTTAAACTCTGGGTGAAATTGTCCTGCTATAAAGTATTTATGTTCTGGCAACTCAACCATTTCAACAAGTTTTCCATCTGGTGATGTTCCTGAGCAAATTAAACCTGCTTTTTCCATTTGTTCTTTGTATGAATTGTTGTATTCAAATCTATGTCTATGTCTTTCATTGATTTCTGTTTTGCCATATAAACTTTCTGCCATACTTCCTTTTTTTAGTACACAAGGGTAACTTCCAAGTCTCATTGTTCCACCTTTTTTGTAAATTTCTTTTTGTTCTTCCATAATATGTATAACATTATTTTTACCATTAGGTGCAAACTCTTCTGAATTTGCATCTTTTAAGTTTAAAACATCTCTTGCAAATTCTACTACTGCCATTTGCATACCTAAACAAATTCCTAAGAAAGGCACATTGTTTTCTCTTGCATATTTTATAGCCTCAATCATTCCTTCTATTCCTCTGCTGCCAAAGCCTCCAGGAACTAATATTGCATTATATTTGCTTAAAATATCTTTTATATTCTTCTCATTTATAGTCTCAGAATCAACAAAATCTATATCCACTTTAACATTGTTTGCAAAGCCTGCATGTCTTAAGCTTTCTACAACAGAAAGGTAAGAATCTTCTAGTTTTACATATTTTCCAACAATTGCAACTTTAACTATTTTATCTTCAACATTTCTTATTTTCTCAACAATTTCTTCCCATTCTTTGTTATTTGGTTCTTGTTTTTCTAGTTTTAAATGTCTACAAACTTCTCGTGTAAGTCCCTCTTCTTCTAGCATTAAAGGTACTGCGTAAAGGTTATCAACTGTTTTGTTTTGTATTACACTTTCTGGTCTAACATTACAATATAAAGCAATTTTATTCTTCATACCTTCTTCTATTGGCAGTTCTGATCTACAAACTAAAATATCTGGCTTAATTCCAAGTGATTGTAATTCTTTTACAGAATGTTGTGTTGGCTTTGATTTTAATTCATTCGAACCAGCTATGTATGGAAGTAAAGTTACATGAATATATAAAACATCTTCTGGTGCCTTTTCAATACCTACTTGACGTATAGCTTCAATAAAAGATAACCCTTCAATATCTCCTATTGTTCCACCAATTTCTGTTATAACAATATCAATATCCTCATCTTCAAACTTATAAATTCTTTCCTTAATTTCATTTGTAATATGTGGAATAACTTGAACTGTTTTTCCTAAATACTCTCCTCTTCTTTCCTTCTCTATTACAGATGAATATATCTTTCCTGTTGTTACACTTGAATTTTTAGTTAAATTTTCATCAATAAATCTCTCGTAATGACCTAAGTCCAAATCAGTTTCAGCACCATCATCTGTTACAAAAACTTCCCCATGCTCAATTGGGCTCATTGTACCTGGATCTATATTAATATATGGGTCCATTTTTTGAATAGTAACTTTATACCCTCTATTTTTCAAAAGTCTTCCCAAAGATGCTGCGGTTATACCCTTTCCAAGTCCTGAAACAACTCCTCCTGTTACAAAAATGTACTTCGTACTCATCCTAATTCCTCCTATTTTTTACACAAACAAAAAAAGATTTAAAAAATACCTTTTGGGGTTTTTTTTAAATCTACTTTAATAGTATAACATTAAAATTTACATTAATCAACATTTTTTTTAAAAAATTTGACACATTTTCACTTTTTCACTTTTTTGATAATTCTATTCATATTGTTTATTTCATTTTTTTATTTTGCCATCTACAATTCTTGAAACAAGCATTGCAGAGCTTGTGTTTCCAACAACATTTAGCATTGTTGCTGGGCAATCTATGATTGTTGCAATTACTGTAAGTATTGGTAATGCTGCAGCTGGATATCCCATCATTGTGATTATCATCATTTCTGAAATTGTTCCTCCACCAATTGGAACTGCTGTAACTAATAATGTTGCAACTAGAGAAACTAGTAAAACTTGCATAACTCCTCCAAATGTTGCTACATTTGTTCCAAATAAACATACTAAGAACATTACTTTAAATACTGAACCAATAATGCTTCCATCTTTATGTAAGTTTGTACCTAATGGTATAGATGTTTCTGCTATATCTTTTGAAACTCCCATCTTTTCAGTTGCTTCAATATTAACTGGAATTGAAGCACCACTTGAGCATGTTGCAAGAGATGTTACTGTTGGTGGTATTACATGTTTCCAAAAAGCTTTAACTCCTTTTTTCTTTCCAGCAATAAATGCATAAATTGTGTACATTACAAAGTAGTAAACTACTGATACAACTAAGTAAATTACAAATGTTTTTGCATAACCTAGAGCTACATTTGCTCCAAAGCTACCAACTATTGCTGCGAAATAGCATCCTAAACCAATTGGTGCATAATACATAACTATCTTCAGCAAGTTCATTACAACTTCCGTTGCAGATTCTAAAAAGTCTTGTACAGGCTTTGCTTTTTCACCTGACATTTTAATTGCACATCCAAATAGTATTGAGAAAATTACTAGAGCTATTAAGTTATTTTTTGAAAGTAACCCTGTAAAATCTGATACTGTAATTGCAGAAACTGTTCTTTCAAGAATGTTTAAATCTTCTGTTTCTTGAACTTCTTCTTGGTTTTCCTCTAAAGAAGCTAAAATCTCTTGGCCATCTTCTACATTTACAAGCTTAATAAATATTGTGCTAAGTAGGCCTACAATAACTGCTATTATTGATGTTATAACAATAACTAGAATAATTGACCCCATAATTTTTCCTAAACGTTTTGGTTGTTTTATTCTTGCAATTGAAGTGCTGATTGTTAAAAATACCAATGGTACTATTATGACAAACATTAAATTTAAGAAAATGTCTCCAAATGGACTTAAAACGGTTGCACCCTCCTTCCATATTAAACCTATTATTGCCCCTATAATTATAGAAACCAGCAATATTACTGTCTGACCATAATGCTTGAAAAACTCTTTCATAGGTTTTCCTCCTTCCAATCCATTTTCTATATTATATACAAAAAGTTTAATAATGATTACTACTATTATAACTTCTTATATACGTTTAATATTATATCATACCCAATCATACTTTGAGTATACCTAATTTAAAATTTTCTTTCTTACTGAATATCCAAATGTTCCTATTTGTTTTCCCATCTCAAAATATCTACCATTAGCATATGCAATTAGGTTACATTTTGAAATATCAAAAGCACCTTTTTCATCTATATATTTTTCATCTGCATCTATTGATAATACATCAGCTATAAACATATCATGTGAACCTAAATGCTTTATTTCTTTTACTTTACATTCAATTGTTACAGGACTTTCTTCAATTCCTGGGCAATTTATATGATTAAGCTTTTGTTTTGTTAAATGCATTTCTTTAAATTTATCAACATCCCTACCAGACTTTACTCCACACCAATCTGTTGCAAATACTAATTTAGAGATTGTTAAATTTATTGCAAACTCCCCTGTTTTTTTTATAATATCATGTGAATATCTTTCTGGTCTTACAGATATATAAATCTGTGCTGGGTTCGTATTTAAAATGCCTGTCCATGCAACTGTTATAATATTTGAATTTTCCATATCCCCAGAAGTTACCATTACAGCTGGAATTGGATATACAAATGTACCTGGTTTCCATTCAATTTTACTCATTTTTTAAACCTCCTTCAAAATCTGGAACATATTCTTCCTCATGTTCCCCTAGTTCTTGAATATACCCATTATCTAAATCTAATGAGTATAAATAATTTTCAATTTCGTCGTATTCTTCTTTTGTAAGTTTCCTATTTATTTCAGGAAATTCTTTTGATTTATTTGTTGGAAAATATTGCGCCATTACACTTACAAAAACATTTTTATCTATGTTATCATTAATCCATTTTAAAACGTCTTTTGAATTTTGTAGGTTATTGGGTAGTACCAAATGCCTAATTATTAGGCCTTTTTTCATCATTCCTTTTTCGTCTAGAACTGGATTTCCAACTTGATTGTACATCTCTTTAATTACAGATGTTGCATTTTTAAAGTAATTCTTTATACCTGAATACTTAAATGCTAAACTATCATCATAATACTTTAAGTCTGGCAAATAAATATCGACATATCCATTTAATTTTCTTATGGTTTCAACGTTTTCATATCCATTTGAGTTATATACTATAGGAATTTTAAGCCCTTTATTTCTTGCAATTTTAATTGCTTCGATTATGTGATAAACATACATTGTTGGTGTAACTAAATTTATATTTTCAGCATTTTTGTTTTGTTCATCTATGAAAATCTCTGCAAGTTCTTCTATACTAATTTCTCTACCTAAACCTTGTTGGCTGATTTTATAGTTCTGGCAAAACACACAATTTAGATTGCAGTTTGAAAAGAATACAGTACCTGAACCATTTTCCCCACTAATACATGGTTCTTCAAAGTTATGTATTGATGCCATTGCAAACTTAATCTTATCAGTTGCCTTGCATCTTCCGAACTTTTCCTTTTAATCTATTAATGCCACAATTATGCGGGCAAATGCTACATTTTTCTAATTCTTGCATAATTCTCTCCTAATATTTTTTTCATATATTTTATATCATAAATCCCATGAAAAGTAAATATATATACAAAAACTCCCTCTTGATATTACTACCAAGAAGAAGTTTTTAACTAACAAGGTCTAGTATTTTTTTTGCATTTACAAATGATTAAAATTATTGTTAATACAAGAAGTATTGCAAGAATTATTGCCAAAACTATTATTGATGCTATTGCGGCTAATATTGTTGATGCAACTTCTGCGCCAATTATAATACCTAAAACTAATGCTAGTAGTACTCCAAGTATTGTAGCCACTATTCCAAAACAACTATTTTTCTTGCATTTTGTTTTCTGTTCGTAGCAATAACCATATTCCATAGATTCCATATACCTCAACTCCATATAACACTAAATTTAGTGTTATAATATAGTATATGTGAATTGTGGTTTAAAGTTACTGTTTGTTTGCTTAGGTTTTAAAATAAAAAATAGTAATTTTTTAAATTACTACCTATGGCTCGTTTGGTGGAAAAGTTTTCGAACTTTTGTACACACAAATTTCATGCCATTTATATCGATTTTGTTTTGTTCAAATTGATAGTTTTAATGTATCATAATAAAATTATTTATTCAATTGTTTTCTTAATTTTTCTTAAAAAATTTTAAAATTTTTGTAAATAATTTTTGATACCATTTTGGTTTTTTATATTCAATCATTTCTACATTTTTTGGTTCAATTTCTTCTTTCAATTCAATATCTTGAATTTTATTTTCAAATAAATTATTAGGATTATATTTTTCTTTTAATTTCTCTTCATTTTTTTGTTTTTCCAATAAATCTTGTTCAATTAATACTTTCTTTTTCTCATTATCAACCAAATAATCTCTATAAATTAATGATAACAACACTTTAGTTTCCTTTTTTAGTTGTTGTTCATTTATTGGAGTATCTTGATTAATATTAGGTGTATATGATGTATCCATATTTTGCCCTATAAATGTTATTAATTTTGTAGGTATTTTTTTTATAAGTTCTATATCCATATAATTCAAAATTATATTTAACTCTGTTAAAGATTGTTTATATTCCATTGTCATCATAAACTCACCTCACTAACTTCTTTACCTTTTTCTGCTTCAGCAATTGCATGTTGTAATTGTTTTGTACCTTTTTCTCTTTCTTCTACTGAAACATCTTGAAAAATTTCATCTAAAGCTCCTAATCCATAATTGGCTGGATTTCTATCTTCTTGTGGCGTTATTTCTAATCGTGCCTGTTCAATGTATTGCCCAATATCTTCTAATGAAAAATCTTTTCCAAACATTTCTGGAGTTCTTTCATATAATCTTTGTATTAATTCTTCAATTGTATCAAAAGAGTATTCATTACCCTTTAATGATTTGCTCTTGTCAGTTGAAGCACCATATGGTCCATTCATCAAATGAAGATTTTTCACACCATTATTATGTGCTACCTGTATATAATCACTTACTACAGAACCTCCTCCTACAGCAATAATATGTCCATCTCTTTCTGTTGCATATCTAATTTGTGTATATGGTAAATCCATCCAGTTTTTTGTAAAATTATCTCCTGTTTTTAGAACAATAGCATGAGTAATCGTATCAGGTTCAACTTTATCTTTGTCTAGATTTGCCTCTGCAGTTAAAGTCCCTAAAACAACTAAATCATTATCACTTTTTTCATTTCTCCTATGTCCTGCCTCATGCATTTCTTTTTCAACACCAAAATTAGTACCTCCTGTTACAATAAATGCCTTATCTGGATCAAGTGTATCAGCAAGAACTTGCATTGTAAGTCTAATATATTCTTGATCTTTTGGCAAAATATTAGGCCATGCATTTTTAGAAGCTCCTGTTAATACAATAGGAATTTTTCCTGTAGTTATTTCTTCAATTTTTTCTGGGTCAATTTCAGCACCAGTTTTTTCTATTCTTTGAAGTAAAGCATCAACTCTCGCTTGTTTTTCTTCTCTTATTTTTCTATCAACTTCTGGCGTATAATGCTTGTCACCATTTTCTCCTGTATGAACAACGCTGTCATATAATTCTCCAACATTTGAAATTCGAGGATGTGTTGCTTCTCTTTGTCTTGCTCTATCCAATACTTTTTTTTCTGTTTGAACTAACTTTTCAAAATCTCTTACATCCAATCCTGCCGCAGTTGCAAGTAAGGCTTCTTGTCTCCCAAATGTAGAATATAATCCATGTCCATCAGTACCTAATACCACATCTACACCTGCATCAACATATCTTTTTATTGGAATTGTAGAAATATCATTTATATTATTAAGTGCTAAATTTGAACTCATATTAAATTCTACAATTGCTCCCATTTCCTTTATAAGTTTTATAACTCCATCTTGTTCTACTTTATTCCAATTTCCATCCTCAGTAATGTCTAATCCATATAAACCATGTCCAATCCTTACCTGTGGCATCACAATTTCATTTGGATTTCTACCTTCTTTTTTTGCTCTTTCATTTTCTTCTTGTTGTCTTTTAGCATGTTGGTCATATATAATCTTAAAAGCATCGTACATATTGGTTTTATAAATAGGGTTTTCACCTGCATGAACTCGTATCGCAAAATTTGGATCATTTTCCATAGCATAATCTGCTAATCTTTCTAATTGCTCTTTAAAATCAAGTGACTGGTTAGATTCATGTCCCATATAGTCGCATCCAACAATATATGGACTTTTTGCCACTGTTACCAATGTATCTATTATATCTTGATTATATGGTTCATCAGAATGTCTCCATAATCCTGCTAGAAATCTCAATTTTACTCCTGTTTCTTGTTCTATTTGAGGTAAATTATCTTCTAGCATTTGCATATACTCTTCTGGTTTCCATCCTTCTGTTAAAGATGAAAAAGATAATTCTGCATAATTTACACCATTTTTCTTATAATCATTTGCTAATTCTCTTAAAAAATCAGGAAACATCTCTCTATTCTTTGTAAAAGGTCCCCTATATGCATATATTTCTTCCATAGTATTAAATGTTTCTTGAGTTACTGGTGAAATAATTAAATGCTGTTTTAAATTTTCTATATCGCTTTCGGACAAACTTGATAATTGTATTTTATTTTCTTTATCTATTGAATACTGACTTGTATCTATTCCCATTTCAGTTAGTTTATCTGCTGGATATCCAATATCATGAGCAATTCCAACTCTTATCATTGAATCAGGCGTCAATGCACCTGCAAAATGAGTATGCAAATCAGTTTTAGGAGAAAAATCAGATGTATTTTCTCTACTAAATGGTACATCTTTTTCTTTTCCTTGTGCTAATAATCTTGTTTCAAATGCTGTTAAATTATTAACACTTTCAATTTCTCCTGTATTTTTATTTATATTTATAAATATTGTATCATTAATTGATAATCTACAGATATCTGGATTCTCTGTTTCACTTAATGATGATATATTTTTTAAATTTTCAATAATACTTTGACTTAAGTGTCCATCATCTGTACTGCAAATAAAATCATAGTCAATTCCTTCTTCTGATAATTCAAAAATAACCTTTAATATTTGGTTATAATCTAAAAAAGCTTCAACTTTCATATTTTATTTTACCTTTCGTATAACATTCCTTTTATATTCTATACTAAACATATTTTTTTTTCAACATTTTTGACAATTTTTGTTTAATAATTTTTATTACTTTATGTAAAATTTACATAAGTTTGACTTTTTGTTCATTTTGTGATATAATAATATTTGTAAAATAGCTTAGTGCTGTAAAAACAACAAATACAATGGGTATTTTTAAATACCAAGTCCTTAAAGGGCGGAAAGGTTTTTTATGAAGATTAACAACAACTCTGACCTCTACACCAACTGCGTCTTCCTGGGTGGCACTTGTGCCGATTCTACCTGGAGAACCGATCTGATTCGAAGGTTCAACGACAACGTTCCTTACTTTGACCCTCAGGTTCCTGACTGGACTCCTGAAGATGCAGAGCGTGAGGACGCTTGCAAGCCTGTTGCTGGTATCAATGTATTTGTCATCACTGGCGATGCACTCGGTACCTACTCTGGCTGGGAAATCTGTGAGGAAGCCCATCGTGCACCTGAAAAGCTTGTCTTTGCAACTGTTGGTGAACTGCCTGCAAATCAGGTAAATGGCATCGGCAAGATCAAGAAGGCTCTGGCTGCTAAGGGGTGTCGCGTATGCGAAACTCTCGATGAAATCGCTGAGATCGTAAACCAGGCATACTAAGCCCACAAAACAAGGTAGTCTATCAAGGGGATTTCTTAATTGATTACCTCCCCCCCAGATTCATATACTGTTTCTGGGGGGTTCTTTTTATTAATTATAAGGATGTGAATTATTTTGCCAGGATATATTATACATATTGCAATTGGTAAACAATATGCAAAGAAAAATAAAATAAAAAATTTAAATGATTTTATAAAAGGCACCATAATGCCTGACTTACTTGACAAAACTACTTCTCATTATAGTAATAATAGTAGTTGTCCTGATTTTAAAAAATTTTTAGATAAAAACAATTTAGATTCTGACTATAACAAAGGCTATTTATTACATTTAATAATAGATTATCTTTTTTATAATAGATTTCTAAATGAATTTTCAGAAGAACTTTATTGTGATTATAATAAATTAAATAAATTTTTAATAGAAAGATACCATATAACAGATATTCCTCCAGAAATACAAAATTATATAGGTTTTGAAAATGGAAAGCCAGTTAACTCAAATATGTAAATTTATTGATGCTGTTAGTGATTTAGACTTATCTCAACTTTCTAGTCTAAAAGATTTTAATATAAAAGAAGAAACAGATTCTCCTAGATAATCTGTTTCTTCTTTCTTTATTTATTAAATATTCCCTTTATAAATTTAATAATCTTCTTCAATATGCTTTCTTGTTCTACAACAATCATTGAAACATTTTCATTTTCATCTTCTTTTTCTATATTATTTATAGTTGTCTTATTTTTAAATAAGTTATCTGGATTATATTTATCTCTTAACTCTTTTTCCTTTTTTACATCATTTTGATAATATAGACTTAATAATTCTTTTTTTCTACTCTCGTCCTTACACCAATAATTGTAATCCAATACCGCTAATATTTCCAATGTTTCTGGATTTAATTCCTGCTCTTGTAATGGTTTATTAGCGACGATTTTTTTTGTATAATTACTTGCCTTTTTATCTTTAAACATACTTCTTAATTGCTTTGGTATTTCCATAATATATTTTGAGTCCATTAATCCAAGAATAGAATCTACTTCAGCATATGCTTCCATTGTAGATTGTTTCATTCATAATTCCTCCCTATTGTTCAATTCCTTTATCTTCTGTACTTTTTTGTTGTTCTGGTGAAAATACTTCTTTAATATTTTCAATTTGAACATCCATTCCACTTTTTCCAACACTCTGTGTTGTAGCATTTTCAATTTCTAATGGTGTTAACGTTTTACTATGTTCTGAAATGAATTGTTCAACACTTCCCATACCTTTTTCTCCTGTTATATTTGCCACCATTTGGTCTAACAATTCTGGATTTTCTTTTAATTGTTCATAAAATTCTCTACCTGATTCTGTTCTTTGTAACGCTTCGTATTGCCCTCTTAAAACAAAAGTCTTTAAATCCTCTTGTGAACTTATGCCATTTTCCTCCAAAAATGACATAACATGTTCATCATACTTTTGGTGTAATTTTTCTATGTCTATATCAACTCCACATGCTTTTAAAATTGGCTCAATAAATAGTAAATCTGCTGTTGCTTCCTTCCAGCCAATTACCTCTAACGGATTATATTGATGTAATTGATTTCTTGATATTTTCTTTTGAAAAGTTTTTTCGTCTGAACTTCTTTCAGTCCAATCATCATGAGTTCCAACTAAAGAATTATAAACTAATTCTTCTATGTCTGGAATTTGATTTATTTTTTCGCCTAGTAATGTAAATATTTGTGAATCTTTTGAATCCTTTCCAGTCATAACATCTGATAAAAATTCTTCAGTTGCATTTTCTGGCAATTCTATTCCTAATCTTTTTAAATGTTCTACTATTTCTCTTGTTCCAGAAACTATAGATGGTTTTCCTCCAACACCATACATTTCTCCATCTATTCCTGCTTCCAATCCTTCTATTTCTTCCTCACTTGCTAGTGTCTTTGCATCTTTTTCTCCATAAGCTAATTGCCAATTATTTATTGCATTTTCTGCGATTACTCTATAAGGTACCATTATAATTCCTCCTTTTTATAAAAATAATTTTATCAAAACAAATATTTTTATTCAATACCTTAGAACTAAAATTTTAATTAAATTTATATATTTTCTACACACTATTCACCAAATACATTGCTATCCTATTTTGTTCTTCCTTTGTAAATTCCATAACCTTTGACATTACAAACATAACAACAGTATGATCATATATTCCTGAAAAGCTCCTAATGTATGTGTTATCAATTTCTTTTAACTTGCTATCCGTTTTCTCAAACATTTCTTTTTTATTATAACTTGTATTTATATATGAACTTGAGAACATTGCAACTCCCAATCTCAATTTATCATTTATATTCATATCTTTAATCATATTTATTATGTATTCTTCTCTATTAAACATTTGTACCTCCTCTGTTTATAATACTTTTTCTTCTTTTAATATTTCTGAAATTTGATAATAACTCTTTCCTTCAAGATACATTGCAAAAATTCTTTTTACTACCCAATTAGTAGCATTATCTATTCTAACTACTTTATCTTTATCTCTATAATAACCTAATGGACATACTCCTGGTAAGTGACCTGCTTTAATTGCTCCAGACATACCAAATTTCGTTCTTTCTGATACAATCTCTATTTCTAATTGTGAAAGTACAGTAAGCATTCTAATAAAGAATCTTCCGTTTGCTGAACTCGTATCAACTTCATCTCTATCACAAACAAGATAACAATCATTTTCTTCAAGTCGTGTAATTAATGCCTCTAAATCTTTTACTGAACGAGTTACTCTGTCTAACTTATATGCAACTATACAATTGATTTTACCATTCTGCATATCATTCATCATTTCTTGAAACCCTGGTCTATGTTCCATATCTTTTGCAGATATTCCAGCATCTTTATAAATTTTATAAACATTGAATCTTTTAAATTTACAAAGGTCTTCTAATCTTTCTTGTTGCTCTCCTAAAGAAAATCCTTCTCTTGCTTGATCTTCTGTACTTACACGAATATAAATTCCTGCTATCATTTGTCTTGGTAGTTCTTTCTTTACCTCCATA
>CAZTBY010000020.1:0-14434 GCA_964612395.1 uncultured Clostridium sp.
AGCAGCGATAAATAGTAATATTTATGTGAGTTGCTTTCCATAGAGAGGTTAACTTAGGTTATTGGAGGGAAATATGGCATATACAGCTTTGTATAGAAAATTCAGACCTATAAGCTTTAGCGAAATGGTAGGTCAGGAACATATAACAAAAACACTAAAAAACCAAATAGTTGCAGGCAGAGTTGGACATGCATATCTTTTTAGTGGTGGAAGAGGAACAGGAAAAACTTCAGCAGCTAAAATTATGGCAAGAGCAATTAACTGTTTACACCCAAAAGAAGATGGAGAGCCTTGTAATGAGTGCGAGATTTGTAAAGCCATAATAGACGGCTCTTTAACAGACGTTGTAGAAATGGATGCAGCCTCAAACAACAGTGTAGAAGATATAAGAGCAATAAGAGATGAAGTTAATTTCTTACCAACAATTGCAAAATACAGAGTATATATTATAGATGAGGTTCATATGTTATCAACAGGAGCTTTCAATGCTCTTCTTAAAACACTAGAAGAACCACCAGAACATGTAAAATTTATCTTAGCAACAACAGAACCACAAAAGCTACCAGCAACAATACTTTCAAGATGCCAAAGATTTGATTTTAAAAGAATTACAGTTGAAAATATTGAAAAAAGGCTAAAAATAATATGCAAAGAAAGCAATATTCAAATAACAGATGAAGCCCTTAAAATGATAGCAATATTAGCAGAAGGAGCTTTAAGAGATGGAATAAGCATACTTGAAAGATGTAGTCAAGATACGGAAGGCATTATAGATGAAGATAAAATACGCGAACTAGTTGGAATGCCAAAATTAGAGCTAATAAAGCAAATAGTAAAAAGTATGATAGAAAAACAGCCAGAAAAGGCAATAAAAATAACATGCTCTGTAATTGATGAAGGAAAAGATTTAGATAATTTTCTTTGGGAAGTTATAAAATATATAAAAGATACATTAATATATAAAACAACAAATAAACTAGAATTATATAGCAAAGAAGACATAGATTTCATAAATGGCTTAGCAAATGCAACAACAAAAGAGCGTTTATTAGAGTTTATTTATGAACTATCAGAACTTGCAAATGAAATGAAAATTTCAACACAGAAAAATATCATTTTTCAAGCAGGAATTATAAAAGCTTGTATGGAAATAGAAAGTGCAACAAAAGTAACTCGAGAAATACCAGCAATGGCTAAAGAAACAGCTTCATATGCGAGACCTACAAAACAGCCAGAACCAAGAACGGTAGTCGCTCAAGAAACACCAAGGCAAAAAGCAAGTAGCCCGAAGACTTCAGGAAAATATGTAGGATATTGGAAAACTGTTTTAGATAAAATAAAACAAAGTGGAAAGATGACAATATATGCAAACCTACTAGGAACAAGAGGAGTTTTAGTAAATGACTTAATAGTTGGTATAGAATTTCCAGGTAAAATTACAGATTTTGCAAGAAAAGTTTTAGAGGAACATGAGAATAAGGCATTGATAGAAAAATTAGTATCAATGGAACAAGGAACAAATATGCAGGTTAGAATAATAGATAAAACAAGTGAACAGAAAGAACATGTAAAACAAGGTATAGAAGGTTTTGCAGAAGACCAAGATTTACCATTTAGTGTTATAGATGAATAAGAAAGGATTGATTAGATTATGTCTAAAAGAGGAGGATTCCCTGGAATGGGAGGGTTTGGTGGAATGAACATCAACCAATTAATGAAAGAAGCAAAAAAAATGCAAGCAGATATGGAAAAAACACAAGAGGAATTACAAGCAAAAGAATTTGAATCAACAGCAGGAGGAGGAGCAGTTAGCGTAAAAATTTCAGGTTCAAAACAAATATTAGAATTAAAATTAAACAAAGATGTTGTTGATCCAGATGATGTTGAAATGTTACAAGATTTAATTATTACATGTATAAATGATGCAATGAGAAAAGTAGATAGTGCTCAATCTGCAGGATTTGGGAAATACAATATACCAGGACTAATGTAGGAGGAAGCCTTCGTGTCATATTATTCACCGTCAATAGAAAAATTAATAGAAAGTTTTGAAAAATTGCCAAGTATTGGGCGTAAAACAGCAATAAGACTTGCATTTCATATGCTTAATTTAAATGAGGAATCAACTAAGGAATTTATAAACTCAATAATTGAAGCAAAGAAAAACTTAAAGTATTGTTCAAAATGTTTTAACATTACAGAAACAGATCCATGCCCAATATGTTCAAGTCCAAAGAGAGACCAAAGTACAATTTGCGTTGTAGAAGATGTAAAAGATGTAGTAGCAATGGAAAAAACCCATGAATTTAAAGGAATATACCATGTACTTCATGGTTCAATTTCTCCAATGAATGGAATTGGACCAGAAGATATAAAAATAAAAGAATTGTTAGAAAGATTAAGAGATACTGATGTTAAAGAAATAATAATAGCAACAAATCCTAGAGTAGAAGGAGAAGCAACGGCTATATATTTATCAAAACTTATAAAGCCAATAGGAATAAAAGTTACAAGAATAGCACATGGAATACCAGTTGGTGGAGACCTAGAATATACAGATGAAGTAACTTTAAGCAAAGCTCTTGAAGGAAGAAGAGAGTTATAAAGCTAAAAGTGCTAAATTATCACCTAATACTGAAAAGAAGGCAGATAAAACAAGTAAGTCGTCTTTGCTTAATTCTTTTGAAAAAGCAATAGAGAGAGTATTAGCTAATGCTAATAATTCACAATTAGAAAAGTCAGAAATACACAAAAAACTCACCTCATGTAAGTATATGAAGTGAGTTTTTGTTTTATCCTAATAATGTTTCTACAATGTTTTGTGTGGAATTCTTTTTTGCAATTAATCTAGCTTTTGATTTCATGTTTTCAAGTTTATCTGGGTTATTAAATATGTCTAGTAAAATAGTTTCTATATTATCAGAATCTTTTACCCAAATTCCAGCACCACGATTTTCAATAAATTCAGCGTTTTCTTCTTCCTGACCAGGAAGAGGATCAATTATAATAAGTGGTAAACCAGAGGCTAAACTTTCGGTAGTTGTAAGACCACCAGGTTTTGTAATAACTAAGTCAGAAACACTCATAAGTTCTGGAACTTGATTTGTAAATGATAAAATTTTAACATTACTCTCAGTTCTAGATGCTTTTACAAGCTCATCAAAACGTTCTTTCATTTTTTCATTTCTGCCAGCAATTGCGACAACTTGCAAGTTTGGTAAGTTATCAATAATTGCTTTTAATCTATTAAATGTTTTATCTTTGCCAAAACCAAATTCCCCACCAGCGAAGAATAAAATTGTTTTTTTATCAGGAGTTAAGCCATAATCTTCTAAAATTTTTTGCTTGTCATAAGTTTGTAAAAATCTACCAGATAAAGGAATACCTGTTGCATAGATTTTATCTTTATTAACACCTCTTAAAACTAAGTCGTCTATCATTCCTTTATGGGCAACGAAGTAGTAATCAATAAATTCATTTTTAACAAGCCATTGATTATGTGGAGCATAATCGGTTAAAATAGTTGCAACTTTGCAATTGAATTTCCCCTTTTCCTTTAAAATAGCACACATTTGGCTACTGAAAGGATGTGTTGAAATAATCAAATCTGGCTGAAATTCTTGAATTAATCTATTTAATTTTATAGCCATTAATCTATTAATTGTGTTACAAATTCTAGAAAGATTACCACTTTCTGAATCATAATATAGATGTTTCCAAATCCATCTTGCATTTTTTGAAAAGTCTTTATATGCTTTTGTTGTAAGCTTATTGAAAAGCTTATTAACATATTCAACGCAATCTACTAATTCAACTTGCGAATTGGAATAATTTTTCTCTATGTAATCACGAATGCTTTTTGCAGCAGATAAATGTCCACCACCATAAGAACCGTATAAGATTAATATTTTCTTCATAAAAATCACCAAAAATATTATACCATAAAATTTACAAAAAAAGAATATTTTAATAAATTTAGGAAAAAATAAATCAAGAATTAAAGTAAAGAGGGAAACTATGAAAAAAACATTTCTTTTAATTTTATTAATTTTAGTCCTAATAGTTTTAAGTTTTATATTGGTGGAACACAAAGATTATGCACAAGGTTCAGGTCAGACCTCAGATATTCAGTTGCTCGCAAGAGCAATAAATGGGGAAGCAAGAGGCGAAAGCTACGAGGGGCAAGTTGCAGTAGGAGCTGTAATTTTGAACAGAGTAAAACACCCAAGTTTTCCAAATACAATAGCAGGAGTAATATACGAGCCAGGGGCTTTTACGGCTGTATCAGATGGGCAAATAAATCACCCAATAGATGAAAATTCAACAGTATATAAAGCAGCAAGAGATGCAATGAATGGATGGGATCCAACAAATGGCTGTATATACTATTTCAACCCCAATACTGCAACAAATAAATGGATATGGTCAAAGCCTATAATAAAAACAATAGGAAAACACAATTTTTGTACAGAATAATTTTTAGGAGGAATTATGAAAAATAACATTTTAAAAACAATGAAAAGGAACTATATGTATGGAATAACTATAGTTTTAGTTATTGCAATAGTTGTAACAGGAGTAATGCTATATAATCAAAGAAATAAATATGCAATTACAACCGAAAACACATATAACCTTGCACTTTATGAGTTAGTAGATTATATAAATGATGTGGAAAATTATTTGGCAAAGTCAATGATATCAAGCTCAGCAGAGCAAGGGTCAGAAACATTAATGCATGTGTGGAGAGAAGCAAATTTAGCTCAAGTATATTTATCACAGTTACCCATTTCAACAAACGAACTCAGTAGTACAGCAAAGTTTTTAAACCAAGTAAGTGATTATAGCCATAGTTTAGCTATAAAAACAATTGGTGGAGAAGATTTAACACAAGAAGAATTAGATAATTTAAAAAAGTTATATGAATATTCAAAAAATTTAAATAGCACATTAGAACAATTATCATCAGAAATGGGTAGTGGCAAAATAAGTTGGAAAGAATTAACAGAAAATGTAGATACAAGTTTTGCACAACAAGTTGATAATTTGTCTGCAACAAGTTTTAGCAATATTAACGAAAATTTTGGCGATTATGAAGGACTAATTTATGATGGTGCATATTCTGAACACATGGAAAGCATAGAGAAAAAAGGCTTAGTGGGAGATGATATAACAGAAGAACAAGCAGAACAAAAAGCCATAAGCTTTGTACGGACAAGATAGAGTGGAAAATGTTCAATTAAATGGTTTAATAGAGAATGGCAATATTGCTGTTTATGATTTTACAATTAGAATTAAAAATGAAGATTATAAAAATCCACTTACAATATCGGTTTCAAAAAAAGGTGGACATATAGTAGTTGCAAATCACAATAGAAATATTACAGAAGAAAAAATACAAATAGATGAGGCAAACGAAATTGGTAAAAATTTCTTATACAACCTCGGAATACCAGATATGAAGCCAACTTATTATTTAAAACAAGGTGGAGCAGTAACTATAAATTATGCATATCTTCAAGACAATGTAACTATATATCCAGATTTAATAAAAGTTAAAATAGCACTAGATAATGGAGAAGTTCTAGGAATGGAAACAACAGGGTATTTAAATAATCACACACAAAGAACTATTGAAACACCAAGCATTAGTTTAGAAGAAGCAAAAGCATCTTTGAATAAAAAACTTAGCATTACAAGCGAAGACTTAGCAATAATTCCAACAGAATGGAATACAGAAATATTCTGCTATGAATTTAAAGGCAGAGTGGACGATACAGATTTTCTAGTGTATGTTAATGCACAAACTGGAAAAGAAGAAAACATCTTGGTTATAATAGATACACCTGATGGAATTTTAACACAATAAAGATAACCTTAACTAAAAGAACACTAAAATGTTTAAAAAACGAAGTGAGGGGTTCTAGGAAATGGAGCATAGAATTTCTTAATAAATTTTATGGAAATAGTTCAATTTTACATTGAAAGGGTGCCATAAAAGGTATTTAGAAATTCTGCGAACATTTGATAGACAACTGAACCGAGTTTTTTAAAGCATTTAGTGTTCTTGGTTTGAAAAATTTTCTAGTGTATTTTATTCGTTTTTGAGCAAACTAATTTTAAGAAAAGTGATCTTTCATTTTTCTTAAAATTAAGGAGGATTTTTAAGATGTCAGGAAACAAAAACTTAATGTCTGAAAATCTAAAAACAGAAATAGCAAAAGAACTAGGAGTATATGATGTAGTTAAATGTGATGGTAGTTGGGGAAATGTGTCTACTAAAAAGTGCGGTTCGATGGTTGCGAAGGCAATAGAAATCGCAAACAGAAGTGTATAGTAAAGGCAGAGTAAAAAGTAATAGGAACCTTTTTTTGGTTCCTATTTTATTTATATACAAATTTAAATTGCCTACAAAGTAACTAAAATTACAAAAGCTTGACAATAAATATCTTAAATAATATAATGAAACATATTAACGAAAAGGGTGAATTAAAATGAAAAAAATAATTGGTATAGTAACATTAGGAATAACTTATACAATAATTTTGAGTAGTTTACTTTTGGGTAGCAGTTATGGCGTTAATGATATTTTAAAATTAATAATAATTATCATTAGTATCATAGATATAATGGCCCCAATAATTGGCAAACTGGTATTTGGTAAGGAAAACAAGAGTGAGATTGGTTTTCCAAAACTCATATTGAATATATTTATAATAATAACAACAATAATATGGTGGGGGCAATGAAATATGGATACTTTACTGACATGAATTTTATGTTAAATATAGTTATGGGGGTAAAATGGTAAGTAAAAGTAAAATATAATAGAATTAAAAACAAAATATTTGTTGAATATGAAGGACCAGAGGGGATAACAAATACTACAGGGTACTGTGAATTTTTTATCAAGGTAGATAAAAAGTATAATGCACAAGTGGAATGGAAAGAACAATCAGCTCTGTTCTCTATGTAGGAAAGCACTAGATATAATTCAATAGGAATGTGAAAAAAAAATCACATTCCTATGTTGATTTAAACTGCCTACAAAGGGTTGATTATTTGTTGGTTTTGTTATATAATTATGCAAGAATTTTGGAGGTAAAGTATGTTTATAAAAAATGTTGTAACGAACCTAAAAAAATATATGTTTTTATTACAGCAATTAGTATCAAGAGATTTTAAGGTTAAATATAAAAGATCAATTTTAGGAGTAGTATGGAGTTTACTATATCCACTTTTAACAATGGCTGTTATGGCAATTGTATTTTCAAATGTATTTAAATTTAGCACACCAGGTGTAAGTTATTTAGCATATTTACTTTCTGGATTAGTTATGTTTAATTATTTTAGTGAAGCTTCAAACTTAGCAATGAGTTCAGTGGTGGCAAATTTTTCACTTTTAAATAAGATATATATTCCAAAATATATTTTTCCACTTTCAAAGTGTTTATTTGTTGGAATTAACTTTTTACTTACATTAATTCCATTATATGTTGTGCTTTTTGCAACTGATACAGGTGTTAATATTTATCATGTTTTCTTACCTTATGCTTATTTGTGCCTATTCATGTTTACTTTAGGAATGGGATTTATCTTATCAGCAGTATCAGTATTTTTAAGAGATATGTTTTATATTTATGGTATTGTAATTATGATGTGGACATACCTAACCCCAATTATGTATGACATAAGCACAATTTCACCAACATTACAACCATTTTTAAAACTTAACCCTTTATATCACTACATAAATTTTGCAAGAGAAATAATTTTATATGGAAGAATACCACAACCTTTTACATGGCTTACATGCATAGTTTCAGCAGTTATAGTTTTAATAATTGGAGTGGTTGTATTTAAGAAAACACAAGATAAATTTATTTATTACGTATAGTTGTGGGAGGAAATATGATTAAAGTAGATAATGTATCAATGAAATTTAATCTTGGAATAGAAAAAAATTTTTCACTAAAACTTTTTTTCATAAATATGTTTAAACCTAGAAAGAAAAAAGAAAAAAAACCAGATTTTTGGGCACTTAAAGATGTCTCTTTTGAGGTTGAAAAAGGTGAAGTTGTAGGATTTATTGGTAGCAATGGAGCTGGTAAATCTACTATGCTTAAAGTAATTGCTGGAGTTATGAAGCCTACAAAAGGAAAAGTTGAAGTACATGGAAACATTTGCCCTATGATAGAACTTGGTGCGGGTTTTGATATGGACTTAACTGCAAGAGAAAATATATTTTTAAATGGAGCAGTTCTTGGATATAGCAAAAAATTCATAGAAGAAAAATTTGATGAAATAGTTGAATTTTCTGAGCTAAGAGATTTTTTGGATGTGCCAGTAAGAAATTTTTCTTCAGGTATGACTGCACGTTTAGCCTTTTCAATAGCAACAGTTGTAGATCCTGAGATACTAATAGTAGATGAAATCTTATCTGTTGGGGATATGGCTTTCCAAGCAAAAAGTGAAGCAAAGATGAGAAGCATGATAAGTGGAGGAACAACAGTGTTATTTGTTTCACATTCATTAGCACAAATACAAAACCTTTGTGATAGGGCTGTGTGGCTGGAACATGGACATGTTATAAAAACAGGTCCAGCAAAAGAGGTTTGTGAAGAGTATTATAAGAGCCAAACAAGTTGAAAGATTGGAGATTAAAAATGAAAATATTAACTATTGCAATTCCGGTATACAATACGGAAAAATACATAAAAAGATGTGTAGATTCACTTCTTGTGAATGAAATTCAAAATGACATTGAGGTAATTTTAGTAAATGATGGGAGCAAGGATAATTCTATAAAAATTTTAAATGAATATAAAGAAAAATATCCAAAAACAATAGTTGTAATAGATAAAGAAAACGGAGGACATGGATCAACCATAAATGCAGCTTTAGAGAAAGCAACTGGTAAATATTTTAGAGTTTTAGATAGTGATGATTGGTTTGATTCAAAAAATTTTTTAAAATTTGTCAAGAAATTATCTAAGGAAGATGCAGATGTTATAGTAACAAATTATAAGAAAGAATTTGTATATAATGGCGAATCTGAAAGTATTGAATGGGAACATTTAAAAGAAAATAAAGCATATGATTTTAACAAATTTGATTTAAAAGATTTGGACAAAGAGTATTTTGTAATGGCCAATTCAACATATAAAACTGAGGTTTTGAGAAAATCAAAGTTAAAGTTAATGGAAAAAACATTTTATGTTGATATGCAATTTAATACTATTCCTATAAAAAACATAAAAACATTTAAGTTCATAGATTTGGATATATATAGATATTATATAGGCAGACCAGAGCAAAGTATGAATTTACAAAACTTTGTTAAAAACAGAACAAATCATGAAAAAGTGATGAAGTTTTTAATTGAATACTATAATAGCAATTTAAAGGAATTTTCAGACAATCAAAAAAAGTATATTAAACAAATTATATTTTATATGTTAACAACACATTATTATATATATTGCTATTATGGAAAGACTGAGAAAAATAAATTATATAAAGAAGTTAAAGATTTTGATAAATATCTAAAAAATGCTAATAGTGAACTTTATAGCATGATGAACAGGATTGGAATAATTAGATATAATAGAAAAACAAATTTCAAATTTGTTAAAATAAACCCTTATTTATTTAGTAAGTTAATAAATAAATGTGGAAGATTAGTAAAGGGGAAAGAAAAATAATGTTGAAGAAGAAAATACTTGTAATAAGTTGGTTTTATCCACCAGTTAATTCATCAGAAGGGCTGGTAACATATAAATTGTTAAAAGCATCTAAAAATAATTATGATGTTTTTACACAGAAGAACAATGCTTTATGGTCATATGGAAATAAAAATGAATTACCAGGCAGTGAAAATGTAACACCAATTTTTGCAAAATCAAAAAAACTAGAAGACTGGGTTCAAGAGGCAGTAGATTACTACATAAAAAATAGTGAAAAATATGATATTATAATGACAAGATCAATGCCCCCAGAATCACATAAGATTGGTTTAAAAATTAAAAAGATAAATCCTAAAGTAAAGTGGATAGCTTCTTTTGGTGACCCAATAGCAGATAATCCATATACTAAAATAGCAATAGAATGTCCATCTCCTCATAGTATTAAAACATGCACAAAATTTAGAGGAATAATTTCGCCAAAAAGAATTATAAGAAATGCAATGTTTAAAATAAGATATAAAAAAATACAGAAAACATATCTAGGAGAAAATTCAAAGCTTCAAAATTCAATAATAAGTAATGCAGATTATTTGCTGTTTAATAGTAATGAACAGAAAGAATATATGCTAGGAGAGAAAAATAAAGATAGAAAAAGTATTGTGCTAAATCATAGTTTTGACCAGAGCTTGTATCCAAAGGAAAAGGAAGAACATGAAAAAATTGAATTTAACTATGTTGGACATCTTGATACAATAAGAACACCTAAAAAATTATTTGAGGCAATTAATGAATTATATAAAGAAGATGAAAAACTTGGTGAAAAAGTTGTATTTAAGTTTTATGGAGACATGGCAGATTCAGATAAATTATTTATTATAAATAATGAATTAACAGACATAATAAAAATTAAAAAGCCAGTATCTTATTTGACAAGCTTAAAAATAATGAAAGATAGCGATTGGTTAATACATGTAGATGCGGATCTTTCAAAGATAATTAATAAAAACATTTTCTTTGCTGCTAAATTAGCAGATTATATTGGAGCAAATAATAAAATTTTTGGTATAACCATGGAAAATGGAGTTAGTGCAGATATTTTAAGAAGCCTAAATTCAATTGTTACATCATATAGTGTACAAGAAATAAAAAATTATTTGTGGTTAATAATATATAACAACTATTCAGTAAAAATAAATGAAAAATATAGAAAAAATTTTAGTTCAAATGATGTAGCTAAAAAATTTGATGAGTTTATTAAAAATATATAAAGGGGAACAATATGAAACAAAATAATGTTAAGTATTTAATAATAGGTGCTGGTATTTCAGGACTAGCTTTTGCAAATTGCGTTAAAGACCAAGATTACTTAATAATTGAAAAAGAAGCAGAAGCTGGTGGATACTGTAGGACAATAAGAAAAGGTGACTTTGTGTGGGATTATGCGGGACATTTTTTTCATTTTAAAACAGAGGAACATAAAAAAATGTTTATTAATAATGTTGAAAAAAATAACATTATTAATAAAGATAAATGCACCAAAATTTTATATAAAGATAAACTTATAGATTATCCATTTCAAACTAATATTCATGAACTTGAAAAACAAGAATTTATAGAATGCTTATATGATTTATTTAATAAAGAGGAAAAGGATAATTATGATAATTTTTTAGACATGCTATATGGAAAATTTGGAAAAGCTATTGTAGAAAAATTTCTAAAACCTTATAATGAAAAATTATATGCGTGCGACCTGAAAAACCTTGATACAGAAGCAATGGGGAGATTCTTCCCTTATGCTGATTTAAAACAGATTATAAACAACATGAAAGATAATAAAGATAGTTCATACAACAATAAATTTTTATACCCAAGAGAAGGTGCAGGCTCTTTTATAGATATTTTAAGCAATAAATTAGATCCAACTAAAATCAAATTAAATACTGAAGTTACTAAAATCGATATAGATAAGAAAACTTTACAAACTAGCGATGGAGAAGTATATAAATTTGAATATTTAATTAACACATCACCATTAAATGTTTTCCTAGAATTAACTCAAAATGAAGAAATGAAAGTTTTAGAAAGAAACTTATCATACAATAAAGTTCTAGTTTTCAATTTAGGGTTTAATAAAAAGTCAAAATATACTAAGGAGCATTGGATGTATATACCAAGCAAAGAAGTAAACTACTATCGAATTGGCTTTTATGATAACATATTGGATACAAATAAACTTAGCATGTATATTGAAATAGGTTTTTCGAAGGATGCGAATATAGATGTCAAAAAACAATTAGCTTTAACATTAGAAAACTTACGAGATGCTGGAATAATTGACAAAGATATGATTTTAGAAGAATATGTTTCAATTATAATGAACCCAGCTTATGTACATATTACTAAAAAGGCAGAAGAAAAAATAGAAAAGTTAAAAGAAAACCTTGGAAAAAATTCTATATATACAATTGGTAGATATGGTGGTTGGACATATTGCTCAATGGAAGACTGCATGATAGAAGCAGAGAATTTAGCAGAAAAAATCAAGAGGTAATAGAGGTAATAATGAAGGAAAAATTGTCAAAATTTATTAGTGTTTTGAAAAAAGACGGAATATTTAAAACTATGCACAAAACTTACAAATACTGCATGGCAAATTACATAAACAAAATAAATTTCATAAGAAGAATTGAATTCAAAATTCATAAAAAAGCTATATTAGAAAGCGTAAGAAAAGTTCTTGAAGATTCAAATTATGATAGAGTTTTAGTATGGAGAGGTTCTTTTGGCTGGAATGTTCCACTATACCAAAGACCACAACATATTGCAAGATGCTTAAGCGATATGAACTGTTTAATTCTATATGAAGTAACAAGAATGACAGACAAAACAAAGTTTATTGATAGATTTAAAGACAATTTATTTTTAGTAAACTATGAAATAAAGGGGTTTGAAGAATTACTATGGAATGAGCTTCAAAAGGTTAACAAACCCAAATATTTGCAATTATATTCAACATGCTGGGACGTGAGTGATACAACTGTTAAAAAATATGTGGATAATGGTTTTAAACTTTTATATGAGTATATTGATGATTTAAACCCAGCACTTGCAGGAACTAAAGAATTACCAGAAAACGTAAAAAAGATACATGAATATGTATGCAAAAATATTCAAAATACATTAGTTATAACATCAGCAGATAAATTATTTGAAGACATTTCAACAAGAAGAAAATCTAAAGAGAATATAGTTCTATCAAGCAATGGAGTTGAATATGATCATTTTGCAAAAGTAAAAAAAGATAAACAAGTGCTTAATAAAAAGTATCAGACTATTCTAGACCAAAAGAAACCTATAATAGGTTACTATGGGGCATTAGCTTCATGGTTTGATTATGACTTAGTTAAAAAGTTAGCAGAAAAAAGACCAAATATAAATATTGTTCTAATAGGAATAAAATATGATAATTCTTTTGATGAGAGCAAGATAGATGATCTTCAAAATGTTTACTACATTGGACCAGTAAATTATAAAGAATTACCCCAATATGCCGTATTCTTTGATGTTTGCACAATACCATTTATATTAAATGATATTACAGTTGCAACAAACCCATTAAAAGCATTTGAATATATGGCATTAGAAAAACCAATAATAACAACTGCAATGAAAGAATGCAAGAAATATAAATCAATATTTATTGCGAATAATGCAGAAGAGTTTATTGATTTAATAGATAAGGCTTTAAAAATTAATAAGAAGAATAACAAGGATTATTATGAATTATTGAAAAAAGAAGCACTTGATAATACTTGGAATAAAAAAGCAGAAGAAATTATGTACTTACTAAAAAAAGAAGAAAACAAATAGAGGAGAATCTTATGGAAAAAGAGAATATTTTAGGGTTTGATGTATGTACAGCTAATAAGCAAAATCTCTTAGAAAATATTTTTAAAGATTATAATGCAGGTATTCAATGTTTTATAGTAAATATAAATCCAGAGATTGTAACTTCAAATTATAAAAATGAAAATTATAAAAAAGCTTTAAATAGTGAAAAATATCAAATTCCAGACGGAAGTGGTATTGTATGGGCATCAAAAAGAAATAATGGACACATAAAAAATAGAATAACGGGAATCGATTTAATGCTAGATATATGTAATGAAGCACAAAAATATCAAGCGAAAATTTATTTATATGGAAGCAAAAAGGAAATAGTTCAAAAGGCTAAAGAAAACTTAGAAAAAGATTATCCAAAATTAAAGGTTATGGGAACATGTAATGGATACTGCAATGAAGAATGTGCAATAAAGGACATTAAAGAAACAGATGCAGATATTGTGTTTGTGGGCTTAGGAAGTCCAAAGCAAGAGAAATTTATTATAAACAATAAAGAAAAATTGAAAAATGTAAAAATCTTCATGCCAGTTGGGGGTTCATTTGATGTTATTAGTAAAACAAAAAAAAGAGCACCAAATTGGATAATGAAGTGCAACCTAGAATGGCTATATAGGCTATTCCAAGAGCCAAAGAGAATTTTTAGACAAGTTAAATTAATTAAATTTATGTCTTTAGTAAAAGGAGAAAAGAATGGAAAAAATTAAAGTAATGACAATATTTGGAACAAGACCAGAAGCAATAAAAATGGCACCACTTGTGAAAGAATTAAAATCGAGAGAGAAAATTGAATGTATAGTTTGTGTTACAGCACAGCATAGACAAATGCTTGACCAAGTTTTAGA
>CAZTBY010000021.1:0-14336 GCA_964612395.1 uncultured Clostridium sp.
TCTCTTGCAATTAATGTTTCTACTTTCTTTTGTACAAAACGTTTTAATGGTCTTGCACCATAAATTGCATCATATCCATTTGTTATTAGGTATTTTTTAGCAGAATCTGTTAATTCAACAGATATTTCTTGTTCTACTAGTCTTTTGTTTAAATCTGCAATAAGCAAAGTTAGTATTTTTCCTATTTCGTTTTGTGTTAATGGTTTATAGAATACTATTTCATCTAGTCTGTTTAGGAACTCTGGTCTGAAGCTTTGTTTTAATAGTTTTTCAACTTTATCTTTAGCTTCTTCTGTAAACTCTCCTTTATTGTTTATTCCTTCTAATATATATTCTGAGCCTAGGTTTGATGTTAATATAATTATTGTGTTTTTAAAGTCTACTGTTCTTCCTTGTGAGTCTGTAATTCTACCATCATCTAACACTTGTAATAATACATTAAATACATCTGGGTGTGCCTTTTCAATTTCGTCAAATAATATTACCGAATATGGTTTTCTACGAACAGCTTCTGTTAATTGTCCACCTTCTTCGTATCCAACATATCCTGGAGGTGCACCAATTAATCTAGATACTGAAAATTTTTCCATGTATTCAGACATATCAATTCTTATAATGTTGTGTTCATCATCAAATAAACTCTCTGCTAAAGCTTTTGCAAGCTCAGTTTTACCAACACCTGTTGGTCCTAAGAACATGAATGAGCCTATTGGTCTACGACCATCTTGTATTCCTGCTCTTGAACGAATAATTGCATCTGTAACTTTGTCTACTGCCTCATCTTGGCCAATTACTCTCTTATGCAAAATTGATCCTAAGTTTAATATTTTTTCTCTTTCACTTTCCATTAACTTTGTAACAGGAATTCCAGTCCATTTTGCAATGATTTTTGTTATTTCTTCATCTGTAACTTTTGTTCTAAGTAAACTGCTTTCTTTAGATTTTGCAGCTATTTCTTCCTCTTTTTTAAGTTCTTTTTGTAGCTCAGGTAATTTACCATATTTTAATTCAGCAGCTTTGTTTAGTTCATAATTTCTTTCAGCTTTTTCAATTTCTCCATTTACTCTTTCAATGTCTTCACGAAGTTTTTGTACTTTAGAAATTGCATCTTTTTCGTTCTCCCATTTAGCTTTCATTTCATTGAATTTTGTCTGCATTTCTGCAATTTCTTTTTGTATTACTTCTAAACGTTTTTGAGATTGTTCATCTTTTTCTTTCTTTAAAGCTTCTGCTTCAATTTGATGTTGCATTATTTTATGTGATATTTCATCTAGTTCTGTAGGCATTGATTCCATTTCTGTTTTAATCATACTGCAAGCTTCATCAATTAGGTCTATTGCTTTATCAGGTAAAAATCTATCTGTGATATATCTATGTGATAATGTTGCTGCTGCAATTATAGCGTTATCGCTTATTTCAACGCCATGGTAAACTTCATATCTTTCTTTTAAACCTCTTAAAATAGAAATTGTATCTTCAACTGTTGGTTCATCTACCAATACATGTTGGAAACGTCTTTCAAGTGCTGGGTCTTTTTCTATATATTGTCTGTATTCGTTTAATGTAGTTGCACCTATGCAATGTAATTCGCCTCTTGCTAGCATTGGTTTTAATAGGTTTCCTGCATCCATTGCACCATCTGTTTTTCCGGCTCCAACTATTGTGTGAAGTTCATCTATAAATAGAATAATTTTTCCTTCACTCTTTTTAACTTCTTGCAAAACTGCTTTTAGTCTTTCCTCAAATTCTCCTCTATATTTTGCACCTGCAACTAATGCACCCATATCTAGTGAAAATATTGTACAGTCTTTTAAGTTTTCCGGAACATCTCCCCTTACTACTCTTAATGCTAAACCTTCTGCTATAGCTGTCTTACCAACACCAGGCTCACCAATTAAGCATGGATTGTTTTTAGTTTTTCTTGATAGAATTCTTATTACATTCCTTATTTCATCATCTCTACCTATTACTGGATCAAGTTTTTGTTTTCTTGCCATCTCAGTTAAATCTGTACCATATTTCTTTAAAGCATCATAGGTTTCTTCTGGATTATCTGTAGTCACTCTTGTATTCCCCCTTACTTCAGATAGAACCTTTAAGAAACTATTTTTATCAATTTTAAAAGTTCTAAATAATTCTTTTAATTTTAAATTTGCTTTATCAATTAAACCTATCATAATGTGTTCAACAGATACATATTCATCTTTCATTTTTTCAGCTGTGTTTTGAGCATCTGTTAATGCTTCATCTGTATCTCTTGAAATATATACTTGATCCATTTGCCTTGCATTTGAATGCATGCTTGGTTTATTTTCTATTTCCCTTTTAATTGCTTTTTCAAATTCATCACTTACTTTCATTTTCTTTAGTAATTCTTTTATTAAACTATTATCTCCAATAAGCAATGCATATAGCAAATGCTCTTGGTCAATTTGACTGTTTTCATGCTCTATTGCTAAATTTTGAGCCTTTTGTATAGCCTCTATTGATTTTTGAGTAAATTTTTGAATATCCATATACATTCCTCCTTATTTCAAATTAGCAGTCTCTTGTTGAGACTGCTAATATTGTATCTCTTTTTTCCTACTTTGTCAATAGGTTATTATAAAAAAACAAACAAATTTTTAGACCCTTAGTATTCCCATACTAAAGGTCTTTTATTTATTAGAAATCACAGTTTTTTGGTGTTCTTGCAAATGGTATTACATCACGGATGTTTTGCATTCCTGTTAGGTACATCATCATTCTTTCAAATCCAAGTCCAAATCCTGCATGACGTGCACTTCCGTATTTTCTTAGGTCTAAGTACCACCAGTAATCTTCTTCTTTCATTCCATTTTCTTTTATCTTATTTTGTAATATTTCTAGGTTATCTTCTCTTTGGCTACCACCTATAATTTCTCCTATTCCAGGTGCTAAAAGGTCTGTTGCTGCAACTGTTTTTCCATCTGGGTTAAGCTTCATATAGAAGGCTTTTATTTCTGCTGGGTAATCTGTTACAAATACTGGCTTTTTAAATAGTACCTCACACAAATATCTTTCATGTTCTGTTTGTAGGTCTGAACCCCAATGAACTGGAAATTCAAAGTTATCGTTGTTCTTCTCTAACTCTTTAATTGCATCTGTATAAGTAATTCTTGCAAAGTCTGAATGTACAACATTGTGTAGTTTATCTAATAAACCTTTATCTATAAAATTATTGAAGAATTCCATTTCTTCTGGGCAATGTTCTAGTACATAATTTATTATATATTTAACCATGTCTTCTGCTAAGTCCATATCGTCATTTAAATCTGCAAAACAAATTTCTGGCTCTATCATCCAAAATTCTGAAGCATGTTTTACTGTGTTTGAGTTTTCAGATCTAAATGTTGGTCCAAATGTATAGACATTTCTAAATGCAAATGCAAATGTTTCAACATTTAGTTGTCCACTAACTGTAAGATGTGCGGGTTTTCCAAAAAAGTCTTTTGAATAATCTATTTTTCCATCTTCAAGTTTTGGTAAGTTGTTCATATCTAATGTAGATACGTTAAACATTTCTCCAGCACCTTCGCAGTCACTTGATGTTATTATTGGTGTGTGAACATACACGAAATCTCTTTCTTGGAAGAATTTGTGTATTGCATAAGATAATACTGAACGTACTCTAAATACTGCGTTGAATGTGTTTGTTCTAGGTCTTAGGTGTGCTACTGTTCTTAAATATTCAAATGAATGTCTTTTCTTTTGAAGTGGATAATCTAAAGCAGCTAAAAATTCTACTTCAATTCCTGTGGCCTTAATTTCAAATGGTTGTTTTGCTCCTTCTGTTTTTACTAGCTTTCCTGTTACTTTAATTGATGAGCTAATAGGTAATTTACAAATTTCTGCAAAATTGCTTAATGAATCGTCAAACACTACTTGAACGTTTTTGAAAAAGCTTCCATCATTTAGTTCGATAAAGCCAAATGTTTTAGAATTTCTAACAGTCTTAACCCAACCTTCAACTACAACCTCCTTACCAACAAGTTCTTCTGTTTTTTCATACAAAGTTTTAATTTTTTCCATTAAAAACTCCCCCTTTTTATTTTGTTTAGTTACAAAGGTACAAAAAAAGCCCTCTGCAACAAAATGCAGGGACGAAAATAATCCGCGGTACCACCCTAGCTTAAGCATTGCCAAAACTTGCAATACTTCTCTCTTAAAAAATGCTTCCAATGTGTTTCACTTTGTAATGTTTGCTAAAAGGGCTTTCAGCCCATGGCCCTTACTCTCTACTAGTAACCTCTTACAGCTTTGCATTGTACTAACGCACTTTAACTGTATTTTATTTTATACTATTATGTACTAATTTGTCAAGTATTATTAGGAAAAAAATGTAAAATTTAGAGTTACTATTCAGCGTTGAATTAATAATGTAAGTCATCAAATATAGAGACGAACTTGCCATGTTATTTGAAGATAGATTTTTAGAGTACATTGAAAAAGATTAATATGTTAAATGGTAATACATGATTGCCATATATTACCATTTCCAATATATATAAGCTTAAAGTGTTACGTAAAGCGCGGAACGGAAAGAAACGCTGTAGGTGTTGTAGGCTGCTGAAAGGTTGAGACGAAGGTACGATGGATAGTAGAAACCATTGTTGACGTAATTGCCGGCCCCTGTAAACTCGGTGGCTCGAAGAACCAGACTCTGTAGTCCATTCCCAGCAATTTCCGGCTAGGTCATATATGTTATTTTTCTCCTTGTCTTACATATTCTATTCCTGTTCTTTCATCAATAAATCTTTCTTTTAATTCTTTGTTCTCCATAATTTTTTAATCTCCTCTCAATTTTAAATTTTTATTATAAAATCAAAAAAAGATGAAATTGTTTTTGTTTTTTACAATTCATCTTTTAAATATTTGAAAATTTATGATTTTGACTAAATTGCTTGTAGGAGGAAACCTTTGTTATTACTAAATTTTACTTTTTCGTCATAAGAGAATATTATTGTTATTATTAACGCTATTAATGTAATTCCTCTGTTTTGCTTACATTTCTTTTTCATTAAAAATTCCTCCTATTTGTTTATTTTTAGCTTTGCCTTTGTTGTTATTCTTGTATTTTTAATACAAAAATATTCATTTTTTCAATACTTCTCACCTTTTGAAATACTCTTGTAGTTATTTTCTGTATTGCTAGCGTAATTATATTTCATTTACTCTTCTTTTGTCAACACAAAAACAATTTTTTTAAAATTTTCACTACTCTTCCTCCTTTGTTTTCTTTTTAAAATTTCTACACCTAATATATAATATTTACATTTTTTTGTCAAGTAATTTTTATGTTTTGATATAAAAAATTAGAGTTACTGTTCAGCAGAATATGAATTTTTTTTCACATTTTTGACTATTATTTTTTTTATGTTATAATAAATTTATCTTTAATTATTGGAGGATTAAATTTATGAGAACAGACCAAATAAGAGAACCTGTACAAAAACGTTCTATTGAGAAAAAAGAAAAAATAATAAAAGCTGGTTTTGATTTAATTTGTGAAAATGGATATTATAATATAGATACATCTAAAATTGCCAAATCTGCTGGTGTTTCTACAGGTATTGTATATCAATACTTCAAAGATAAACATGATATTTTTATAGCAGGTCTTGAAAAATATGCAGACAATATCTTCTACCCTATGTTAAATTTACCCGTTCAAAGTTTTAACACAGAAGACTTGCCTGAAATTTTCAAGAAAATGATAAATAAATATATAGAAAGCCACAAATTATCTTTATCTGCTCATGAAGAAATTATGGCTATGGTACATTCAGATAAAAATGTAGCTTACTTCTTTTATAAAAGAGAAATGGCACTTACTTATAAACTTACAGAGGTTTTAAAACAAAATGGTTTAAACTCTGAAGATTTAAGTGAAAAAGTGCACATTATTATTGGTATAATAGACAACCTATCTCATGAAATTGTTTACCACAAACATGAAGGGCTTAATTATGATAAAATGAAATCTCTTGTTGTAAACAGCATAATAAACCTATTATGCTAAATTAAGTTTATTTAATATTTTAGGAACAAATATTATTAAGCCAATTATTGCTGAACCTATTGCTAAAACTAACACTGCGCTTGCAGCAACATCCTTTGCAAGCTTTGCTTTTTCGTTTTTTTGTGGCATTGCTATATCTACTGTAGCTTCAATTGCAGTGTTAAAAAGTTCTCCACCTATTACTCCAGCAAAGCAAATTATACATATAATCCATTCATAAACATTTATTTTCAAAACAATTCCTGCAATTATTACAAGTAGCATTATTGCCACATGTATTTTCATGTTTCTTTCTCTTTTAAAAGCTGAAATAATCCCTTCGGCAGCATACTTAAAACTGTTTGCTATTTTTTTTGTTTTAACTTTTATCTCTCTTTTTCTCCTCAAACTTGTTTTTGGCTTCTCTTCTTTTATTATAAACTTATTTACAGCCATTATGTATATTATTAAATATGCAATTGATATTAGAAATCCACCTAAAACATCACTTGTATAGTGAACACCTAAGTAAATTCTACTTACTCCAATTGTTCCTATTAAAAAACTCAAAACAACTGTTAAACTCCATTTTAAATACTTGTTATTTATATATTTTAAGCACAAATATATTAAATACCCATAAAAAGCCATACTTACCATTGAATGCCCAGAAGGAAAGCTATACCCAGTTTTCTCAATTATTCTAAATTCTGTAGGTCGTGGTCTTTGTAATATTCTTTTTAAACTTTGGTTAAGCACTGTAATTATTGCTAAATTAGAAAAAATTGATATTCCAATTTTCTTGTTTTTTATAAATACGATTAGTATTATTGTTAATGTTATTAGAAAAATTGCTCCACCAAGTTTCGTAATTATTTTAGCAAAAGGTGTTGCAACATCTCCTATTAAAAATCTTGAAACTAATTCATAACCTACAATGTCGCCTTTCATTATTTCCTTATGAAAAACATCTTCAGCTAAGCTTAAAAATCCTATTAAACATACAAATAACACTATCCATTTAAAATACTTCTTAAAAAACTCTCTCATTTTTACCTCTTTTTATATTTTCTATTAGCTTTTGAGTTATTTATTAAAAAAGGCAGCAAAAGCTACCCTGCATCTATTTTGCTAATATCTTTTCAATTTCTTTAAATCTTTTAACTTTTTGTGTTGTTGTTTTTTCAAGTGGTTCTGTTGTTATTATCACTTCTTTTAGTTTCTTAAATTGTGATAAGTTTTGATTTATTTCTTTTATGTCTTCCCATACTAAGTCTTTGTATTCTTTTTGAGTTTTCTCTCCGAATTTTTCTTTTATTCCCGCTTCATCATATACAATTTTTATTCCCAATGATATTTCCCCTTTTGAATTTTCCCTTGGGAATACTATACTTTCAACAACGTATGGTAATTTGTTTACTAGAAACTCTATTTCACTTGGATATACGTTCTCTCCATTTTTTAGAACTATTACTTCCTTTTTTCTTCCTGTTATGTAAAGGTAACCGTCTTTATCATAATACCCTAAATCCCCTGTGTGGAACCAGCCATCTTTTAAAACTGCTTTTGTAGCTTCTGGATTTTCATAATATCCAAGCATTACATTAGGTCCTTTTGCAACAATTTCTCCAACACCCTTTTCGTCTACATCATCTAATCTTAATTGTATATTGAAGGGTGCCATACCAACACTACCTGGGCAGTGTTCTTTATCTGTTTCTGCTGCTAAAAGTGGTGATGTTTCTGTTAAACCATAGCCTTGTACTGTATCTATTCCAAAATTGTTATACCCCTTTATTACATTTTTATCCATTGATGCTGCTCCAAAATATGCTATTCTAAGGTTTCCACCTAATTGGTCTAAAACGCTTTTGAATACTTTTCTTCTAATATCAATATGGAATTTTAGTAAAAAGTTAGCTATTTTGCTCATTGTATTTACAATTTTTTCCTTGCCTTGGTCTTTAATGCCCTTTTGTATTTTTTTGTATATTGTTTCTAGTACTAATGGAACTGCCACAAATACACTTATTTTATATTCTTGTAGGTTTTTAGCTATGTATTTTAAACCATCGCAAAAAGCTACTGTTGCTCCACTATAATATCCATAAAGAAATGTTATAGTACATTCAAACGTATGGTGTAATGGTAAAAATGATAAAAGTACATCATTTGGATACATCTTAGACATTTTTGCCATTGCAATTATATTTGATGTAATATTTTTCTGTGAAAGCATAACACCTTTAGACATATTTGTTGTTCCAGATGTAAATATTAACACACTTAATTTTTCATTATCAATTTTAATTTCACTATATTTCTTATCCCCTTTAGCTAGAAGCTCTTTTCCTTTTTCTATTAGTTTTGCGAAAGATAAGATACCATTCTCATCTTGTTTTAAGTCCATGTTTATGTAATACTTTAAAGTTTCGTTGTTCTCTTCTTTCAAGCTATTAAACACTTCATTATATTTATTCTCATATATAACAGCATCAGCTTTACTTCTTTCTATTAAAGCCCTAATCTCTTGGTTTGGTAAAGATTTATCCAAAGGCACAACTACAATATTTGAGGTTGTAATTGCAAAATAACTCTCGCACCATTCATATCTATTGTTTCCTATTAAAGCTACTTTTTTATTTTCTAACCCCATATTTAAAAGTGTTGTGCCTAGTGCTTCTATTTCTTCTTTTACTTCTTTATATGTTTTTTCAATTACCTTTTGATTTGGTTTTCCTAAATTTTGTTTAAATCTGTATGCAACATTATTTGGATACTTCTCAGCACTTCTATTTACCAATTCTCTATAATTAGCAATTTCATCTGCCTCATAAATTTCACTATTCAATTTCTTTTTCATGGTATATCCTCCTATCCGTTTTTTAACGTTATAAGTTTACCACATTTTGAATAATTAATCAAGAAGCAAATGAGCTTAAATCTTTATCCTAATGTAACGTCTAAAATCATCATTAATACAAATCCAAATACTAAGCCTAATGTAGATAAATTCTTGTGTTCTTTTACTGATTCCGGTAAAAGCTCTCTTGCTGCTACTATTAGCATTGCTCCTGCTGCAAATGCTAATAAAAATGGCATTATGCTTCTAATATACATTACAAGTATTGTTCCAATAACTGCTGATATTGGCTCAACTAGAGCAGATGCCTGCCCTATCATAAAACTTTTATATCTTGAAAAGCCTTCACTTCTAAGTGGCAAAGATACTGCCGCTCCCTCCGGGAAATTTTGTATTCCTATTCCTATTGCAAGCATTAAAGCTCCAATTACGGTCATTCCTGGTACTCCACTTACTATTCCACCGAATGCAACACCTATTGCCATTCCTTCTGGTATATTATGAATTGTAATTGCTGAAATAAGCAAAATGCATCTTTTAAGTGAAATATCACTTTTTATTCCTTTCTTGTTTCTTAACATTTTATCTAAGAATGTATCAGATAATAGTACAAATAACCCACCTGCTATAAATCCTATAGTTGGTAACACCCATACTATGTATCCGAAGTTCTTCTGATAATTCAAGAGCAGGAGCAATTAATGACCAAAATGTTGCAGCTATCATTACACCTGCACTAAAACCAAGAATTGTATCTAATACTTTTTTATTTATTTCTTTAAAAAAGCATACAACTAAAGCACCTAATGCCGTTATTCCCCATGTAAATATCGTTGCTATAAAGCTTTGAATTACAGGGTTTAGCCCTTGAAACCATTCCAACCTTATTCACCTCATATTACATATTATGTTTTTTAATTTATGGGTGTTACGGTAAAGGTTTAAAATTCTACAAAAAAGCAACAAAAAAATCTCTACTTTTATCCATAGAGAGTTTTTTTGTTTAATTATTCAAAACATCTTAATATTGTATCTAATTGTCCTTCTCCTGTTGTTGTAACTATTATAGTAATAATATAATCTCCTTCTGTTCTTATATAGTAAGATTGCCCGATTTCTACTCCTGATACACTTGCTGTTGATGTTAATGCTGTATATTCTTCTGTTCCTACTTTAGATGTTGTAGTTTCATTTACTTTGTATTGAATGGTGCTAATTGCTTCTAGTTGTTGTTTTAAATTTGTAGCATAAGATTCTGGAGTGATTTTCATTGCTGGTTTTTCTAGTAGAACACTTACATTTGCTTTTGTTGTGTCATCATTTGCAACCATTCCATATATTACCATACTTTGTGCTAATTCAGCTAAATTTTTTTGATCTTCATTTAAAAGTTCTACTCCAACATTCATTACCTGTGCAATTTGTTCATCTGAATATTTAGACCATCCACTTGGTAAATTAAATTTAATGTTAGCAAATTCATTTACATATTGATTACCATTCCATTCTCCTCTTGAAATATCTGTTGTTTTTGTTTCATTACCAGTTGTAACATCATTATTATTATCATCTGTAGTTGTTTGATTATTTTCAACTACTTCTGTATCATTTTTGCTTGTTTCATTATTGATACTTTCTTCTACATTCTCCTCTTTTTTATTATCTACACTGTTTTCTTCCTTTTTGCCACAAGCTGTCATACATATTACAACTATTGAAAGCATTGCTATAACTAGCATTATTTTAAATGTTTTCTTCATTTCATATCTCCCCTTTATTTAAATCTTAAAATAGTATATCTCTTTTTTAAGATTTTTACAACTCTATTCTATAAATTATTTTAGTTTTCCAATGTAATAATTTTTCTTTCCTCTTTTTACAACTATATATGTGTTCTCTATAAACATTTCTTTATCTATAATTTTTTCTAAATCTGTTACTTTTTCTCCATTTATTGAAATTGCTCCTGCTTCGATGAATTCCCTTGCTTCTCTTTTACTTTTTGCAATTCCCATATTATCAACTAATTCTACTAAGTTTATTCCTGCTTCAACTTCTTTTATTTCTTGACCTTTGAATAAATTTTCAATATCTTTTTTTGATAAATCTTTAAATTTATTATTAAATAAATGGTCAGCTAAATCTACAGCTTTTTCATATTCTTCTTTACCATGTAAAAATGTTATTATTTCTCTTGCTAGTGCTTTGTGTGCTTCTCTTAATTCTGGGTGTACTTTATTTTTTGCTTCTAATTCTTCTATTTCTTCTTTTGATAAGAAAGTGTAAATTTTTAAGTAGTCTATAACCATTGAATCTTCAACATTTACAAAAAATTGATATAATTCATAACTTGATGTTTTTTCTTTATCTAGCCATAAAGCATTCCCTTCACTTTTTCCAAATTTATTGCCTTGAGAATCTGTTACAAGTGGCATTGTGAAACCATATACTTCGTCTCCTGTAGACTTTCTAATTAAATCTATTCCTGCTGTAATATTTCCCCATTGATCTGAACCTGCACATTGCATATCTACACCTTTATGCTCATGCAAGTATTTAAAGTCCAATGCTTGTAAAAGCATGTATGAAAATTCTGTATATGTTATTCCACTTTCTAGTCTTCTTCTAATTATATCTTTATCTAACATGTAGTTTATGTTAAAATATTTTCCATAATCTCTTAAGAAATCTAAAACATTTATATCTTTTGTCCAGTCATAATTGTTTACAACATCAAAACCAAATAGCTCTTTTACTTGTTTTGTTAAGCCTGCAATGTTTTTACTAACTTGTTCTTTAGATATCATTGCTCTTTCTTTTGTTGGTCTTGGGTCACCAATCATTCCTGTTGCTCCACCTACTAATAAATATGGGTGATGTCCTGCTTCTTTTAATCTTTTTGAAATCAAGAAACTTGATAAATGTCCAACATGTAAACTATCAGCTGTTGGATCTGTTCCTATGTAAAAGCTTAAACCTCCTTTATTTAGTTTTTCTTCTAATTCTGGACTTGAAATATCTTTAATAAGTCCTCTCCATTTTAGGTCTTCAAAAACTGTCATACTAATTTCTCCTTTTTTTTTAAAATTATACTATTGTTTTTTAGTAAATGCAAGCATTTTTGTTTATTTTGGTTAAATAATTTGACATTTTTTTCTATTTATGCTATTATTTTTTTAGGTGATTTCTATGGAAGAAAAAAATAAAGATATTGAAGTTGTTGTTGATGAAAATGGTGAAAATCTTGAAATTTCGCCTGTCTATGAACATCTTAATGTTGCTAAACCTAATCCAAAAGAAGATAAAAAAAATATTATAATACCAGAGATTAAAAAGAAAAAATAATTTTTTTGATTTTTCCTTGACAAAAGTGGTAAAACTATGTATAATAGAATAGTTCATGGCGAGATAGCTCAGTTGGCTAGAGCATTCGGTTCATACCCGACAGGTCGGTGGTTCGAATCCACTTCTCGCTACCAACACTCTGAGTTAAGTTTCAATTACTTAACTCTTTTTATTTTTTGTATTTGAATATTCTAATAATATATGGTATAATAAGTTATATTATGTTATCCATTCCTCTTTAGGTTGGCTTACTTGTAACTTACATCAAAAATATTTTTGGAGGGAAACATTATGGCAGACTTTACAACTAAGTTTAAAGGCACCACAAAGGATGAATGCACTGGAGAAATTCTTTATTTATTTGAAGTTTTTCTTCCTGGCGAAACCAACATTGGTTCTTACCTTTTCTACTTAACAAAAAGTGGAAGACTTGCAAGAGCAAATAAGAACTTTAATGTTTTGAGCCTTGATGAAAATGATATCGAAGATGTGACTTTCCAGCGCGAAATGCTTGAATCCGGTCTGAAGATTCTTTCAGAGTTGTGCTAAAATGCCAAAATAAGGGAGTAAAATCCCTTATTTTTTTTATTTTAAATTATTTATTCTTTGCTCAATTGTTTCTAGCATTTCATTAAATTTTTGAAGTTTTTCTTTTTCTTCTAAAACCTTTGTTTCTGGTGCCTTTTTCAAGAATCCTGGATTGCCAAGCATTTTATCTGTTTTCTCTTTTTCAATTAAAATCTTTTCCTTCTCTTTTTCTAGTCTTTGTTTTTCTTCTTCTATATTTACTAAATCTTCAAATGGCATAAATACTTCAAGCTCTTTAGTTACAACATTTACTGCATTTTGTGGTATGTTTTCTTTTGATGTTTTTATTTCTATTTCTTCACTAAAACCTAGTTTTTTTATAAAGCCTTCTGAGTTTTTTATTACTTCTTGGTATTCCGGTTTTGCTATAAATATTAGTTTTGATTTTCTTGATGGATGTACATTCATTTTCGTCCTAACATTTCTTATGCCTGTAATCACTTCCTTTAATTCTTCTATTTGAGCTTCTTCCATCTTGAATTCTAAATCTTGGCTATATTCTGGGTATTTAGCTATCATTATACTTTCATCTTCATTGTATAATTTGCTATATATTTCTTCTGTAACAAATGGCATAAATGGATGTAATAGCTTTAATGCGTCTCCTAAAACTTTATTTAATACATATTGTGCTGTTTTTCTTGTTTGGTTTTCTTTATTATATAATCTTGTTTTTACAATTTCTATGTACCAGTCGCAGAACTCGTTCCAAATAAATGTATAAATTTTATCTATTGCAACACCTAAGTCATAATTATCCATATTTACTGCGATTTCTTTTGCTAATGTGTTTAGTTTCGAAATTATCCATTTATCTTCAATTTGAAGATTTATGTTTTTTATATCTTCCTTTAAGAACTCTTCATCTGCATCACTTAAATTCATAAGTACAAATTTTGCTGCATTCCAAATTTTGTTTCCAAAGTTTCCAGCTGCTTCTAATTTTTCTGGCATAAATCTCATGTCGTTTCCTGCTGATGTTCCAGATACTAATGAATATCTTAAACTATCTGTTCCATATTTTTCTATAATATCTAATGGGTCTATTCCATTTCCTAAGCTCTTAGACATTTTTCTTCCTTGGCTATCTCTAACTATTCCATGAATAAATACATCTTTAAATGGAACCTCTCCCATTTGCTCTAGTGAAGAAAACATCATTCTTACTACCCAGAAGAATATTATGTCGTAACCTGTTACTAATGTATTTGTTGGGAAGAATGTTTCTAAATCTTCTGTTTTCTCTGGCCAACCAAGTGTTGAGAATGGCCATAGTGCAGAGCTAAACCATGTATCTAGTGTGTCTTCATCTTGAAGTAGATTCGTACTTCCACATTTTGAACATTTTTCTGGTTTTTCTATTTCAACATTTATTTCTCCACAGTCTTTGCAGTAATATGCTGGAATTTGATGTCCCCACCAAATTTGACGTGATATACACCAATCTTGTATATTTTCAAGCCAGTTAAAATATGTTTTTTCAAATTTTTCTGGTACAAATCTTGTTTTTCCTGTTTTTAC
>CAZTBY010000022.1:0-14255 GCA_964612395.1 uncultured Clostridium sp.
TGCTTTATCAAAATTATAAGTATTTATTCTATCTTTTAGGGATGCTAAATCTCTTGTTGCATATATTGTTGTTCCTGCTGATGTAATTATTATACATGGTGGCATGTCATATTCTGATAAATCAACAACTTGTGCTCCTTCGGATTCTTTTAATAAGCCTTTTTCTCTTAGTTCATCTACAACTGCATCCATTTTATCATTGTAGTATGATTCTCCATTATATGAATCAAATTTTGAATTTAATAAATTATACGTTTTTTGATAGTTTTCTAGGCTTATTTTTCTTATCCACTTCCAAGTTTCTACCTCTTTTTCTTCCCCTTCTTCTAGTCGTTTAAAGTATTCTCTTGCAAGTTCTGTAAGCTCTGTTTTTTCTTTTTCCTCTTTACAAAATCTTACATAAATTTTTAATATTGCTTGAATTTCACTTTGTGAAAAGTCATATTCATCTTTCCACATATCATAACCTGCCATTACCTTGCCAAATTGTAATCCCCAATCTCCTAAGTAGTTTATTCCAACACTGTTATAACCTAGAAAATTATATATTTTATATAAAGCTCCTCCAATTACTGTAGAACGTAAATGGCCTATGTGGAATGGTTTTGCAATGTTTGGTGCTGAATAATCTATTACAACATTTTTGCCCATACCAATATTGCTTGAGCCATATTCTTCTTGTTTTTGAGCAACTTCTTTTAAAACAGTTTCCGTAAGTAATTCTTTGTTTATATATATATTCAAATATCCACCAACAATTTCAATCTTTTCGATAGTTTCATCATCAAGTTTTATTGCTTTTTTAATCTCGTTTGCAATTACTTGTGGTGTTTTTCTCAAATTTTTAGCTAATTTAAAACATGGAAATGCATAATCTCCTAAATCGCTATTGGGTGGTATTTCTATATATGTTTTTAATTCTTCTTTATCAATCTTTGTGACCTCAGATATTTTTTGTGCTATATTTTCTTTAAAGTCTACCATTTTATTCTCCTTCCAATTAATCTCCTACGCATATTCCCAAGTTTCTTGCAACTTTCATTAGGTCGTCATCTGGTTGTATTGTTTTTATATTTGTGTTTGCTGTTCCACCTGATCTTGCACCTATTTCTTTGTTATTACCTACTACATCTTCTAGTGGCACATATCCTAATTTCCCACCTTGTAATGTTACTAACACATTAAACGTTCCTGCAAGTGCAAGTTCCATTGCTTTATAGCCATATTTAGTTGATAATACTCTATCAAATGAATTTGGTGTTCCACCCCTTTGTACATATCCTAAAGTTGTGTTTCTTGATACAACCCCTGTTAATGTTTCTATATCTTCTGCAACTTTTTCTCCAATTCCACCTAAACGTACGTTGTCTAATCCTTTCCCGTCGTCTAAAGTTTTCTTAACTACCATTTCTCCATCTTTTGGTTTTGCACCTTCAGATACTACTACTATGCTAAACTTTTTACCTGCTGCTCTTCTTTGATTTATTTTTTCAACAACTTTATTTATATCGTATGGAATTTCTGGAATTAAGGCTACATCTGCACCTCCTGCTATTGCAGATTCTAGTGCTATCCAACCTGCGTAACGCCCCATTACTTCAAGTACCATTACTCTATGGTGTGATTCTGCTGTTGAATGTAATCTATCTAATGCTTCTGTTGCAACTGATACAGCTGTATTATATCCAAATGTTATTTCACAATGTGCTACATCATTATCTATTGTTTTTGGAACACCAATTATATTTAGTCCCTTTGTTGAAAAATCTCTTGCAGATTTTTGTGTTCCGTCTCCTCCTAGTGTAAATATGCAGTCAAACCCTGCTTTTCTTACATTTTCTATACATTCATCTGAAACATCTTTATATACTGTTTCTCCATTTTCTTCAACCTTTAAATTAAAAAGGTTTGTGCTGTTTGATGAACCAATTATTGTTCCACCTCTGTGTAATAATCCTGAAGCACTTCCATTTGATTCTAATTTAATATAATCATTTTTGTAAAGTCCTTTATATCCTTCAATATAGCCATAACATTCTACTCCATTTGTTTCTGCTGTTTTTACTATTGCTCTTATAACAGCATTTAGTCCTGGGCAGTCGCCCCCATTTGTAATAATTGCAACTTTTTTAATCATTTTAATCTCTCCTATTCTTTATTTTCTTTTGCTATTTTTATAGCATCTTTTAAGCTTAGTTTTGCACCTGTGTTTAAAATTGTTGATGAATATACTTTTATTGCTATCATCGCTACTAAAATTGTTGAAACAACTAGTACTGCAATTGATATTAAAATTTCGCTAGTTGCTGCTGTGCCCATCATTATTCTAAGTGGCATACAAAATGGTGATGATATTGGAACAATTCCTGCAAGTTTATTCAGTTCACTACTTGGGTTCATCATTGAGAAATATGCTAAGTAAAAGCCTATTACAGCAATAAAGCTTACTGGACCATTTGCAGACTGCACATCTTCTGGTTTGCTTACTGTTGCTCCTGTTAATGCAAAGAATAATGAATATAGTCCATAACCTAAACAGAAGTACACTAAAGCTATAATAAATAATGTTGGTGTTATTGCTGATACATCAAATATTGAATTTAACACTTCTGGAGCCATGCAGAATTTTGCTGAAACAAGTGCTACAACTATCATTAGTATTACTTGTATTAGCCCAACTATACCAATACCTATTGTTTTTCCAAGTACTATTGTTTTAGAATCTGTTGATGTAACAAGTGTTTCAATTATTTTAGAAGTTTTTTCTGTTGTAATTGCTGTTGAAACTTGACCTGCACAGAAGAATACTGCATAGAATAGTACTATTGATATCATCATCATTATAAATACGTTTCCTTTTGCTGCATTTTCATCTGTTTCAACAAGACTTGTTTCAAATTGGGGTTCTATTGCTTGTAACTGTTCTGGTGTTAAGTTTAATTTTGTAATTTGAACATTACTATATAGGTTTGTAAATGTTGCAACTAGTGTTTGTGGAATTTCTCCATAATTTGTTGCAGCACTTTCAACTATATATTCCATCTTAACATTAGCATTTTCACTTTTTGTGAATTTAATGCATGCGTCAAAATCGTTTTCAACTTTTTGCTTTATTTCATCATCGCTTAGATTTTCATTTAATACATCAAATTGATATCCTAAATTAAGTTCATTTAAACTTTCAATTTGCCCTTCAAATAAGTTGTCTGAGTCTAAGATTAATAAGTTATCATTTTCATTTGCACCAAACTTCTGCATTATATTTGGTATATTAAATGCAATAACTATCATTAGTAAAATTACTATTGTAGAAATTATAAATGATTTTCTTTTTACCATTTCTTTAATTGTAAATGATGTTACAACGCCTAAATTCCTCATATTTTATGCACCTACCTTTTCTATGAAAATTTCATTTAAAGTAGGTTTTTTTAATTCAAACTTACTTAAATCCATGTTGTTTTCTGCTAACTTCTTAAATAAATTCTGTCCTTCTGTTTGTTCTTTAATTTTAACTAAATAATGGTTTTCTCTGTTTTCTAATATTTCTAAACCTTGATTTTTAATTAAGTCTTCAATATTATCTTTGCTTATAATCTCTACCTTTTCTGAAGGATAGCTTTCTTTAATTTCTTTTAAGTTTCCTTGTAGAACTGTGTTTCCCCTATTTAATATTGTTAAATTTGAGCAAAATTCTTCAATTGATGACATTTGGTGACTAGACATTATTATGTATTTATTCTTACTTACAAGTTCTTCTACAACCTTGCTAAGCATTTCTGTATTTACTGGATCTAAGCCACTAAAAGGTTCATCTAAAATTATTAATTCTGGGTCATTCATTACAGCTATTATGAATTGAATTTTTTGTTGGTTACCCTTTGATAACTTTTCAGCAAGCATGTTTCTGTATTCTTCCATATCTAATCTTTTTAGCCAATAATCTATTGCCTCTGTAGCTTCTTTTACTTTCATTCCTTTAAGTCTTGCAAAGTACATTAGTTGGTCAAAAATCTTTGTTTTTGGGTATACTCCTCTTTCTTCTGGCATATATCCAAAGTTTACGTTTTCCCTTGTAACTTCTTTTCCATTCCAAGTAATTGTTCCAGAAGTCCTTTTTATTATTCCTAATATCATTCTTATTGTTGTTGTTTTTCCTGCACCATTTGTACCTAAAAGTCCATAAACACCTGGCTTATCTATTCTAAGGCTTAAATGTTTAACCGCTTCTTTAGTGCCAAAACTTTTGCAAACATCCTTCAACTCTAGCCCCATAATATTTCCTTCTTTCCTAAAATATCTCAAATAATTATATACTAAACTTAGCTTTATTGCAATAGTTTTGCAAGTTTATTTGCACAAAAAGCAGTGGCTTTTTTGCCACTACTTTTTACTAGTTTATTCACCTAAAACTTCATTAATTTTTTGTGTTGCTGTTTTTACTGATGTTTCGTCTGGTCTCATAACATATAGTTCTTGACTTCCCATTGAATATGTTGATGCATAATCTCCTGTTCCTGTTAAAGAATTGTTCTTTATTGTCCATGATGGCATTGAGTTTAATTGGTCTTGTATAATTTTCTCAACTTCTTCTTGTTCAATGTTCGTTTGGAAACAACCATCTAAAGCATTTAATATACTTGTATACTTAGTTAATATTGTTTTACTACTTGTTACCTTATCGATAATTGCAGATATTACTTTTTGTTGATTTTTAACTCTTTGATTATCTCCATCCTCAAATGAATATCTTTCTCTACTGAAAGCTAGTGCCTCATTTCCATTCAAGTAATTGACACCTTTTTTGAAACTATAATTTGTTCCATTTGTTGTAAATGCATAATCTGAATTTACTTCAATTCCCCCTAGTTCATCAACTAACTTAATTACTGTTGTAAAGTTTACCCTTACATAATAGCTTATATCAATATCTAATAAATCTTCAACAGTTGTAACTGTTTCGTTTACTCCATATATACCAGAGTGTGTTAGTTTATCTTTTGCACCATACTTATGAAGAGTAACATAATAATCTCTAGGTATTGATGTAAGTAGTATTTCGTGTGTTTTTAAATTTACTGTAGCAATAATGTTTGCATCACTTCTTGCAACATTGCTTATATTTCCTGATGTGTCTATTCCTGTAATATATATATTAAACGCTTTGCCTTCAACATTGTATTTTGAATCTTCAATATTTTCTTTTTTAATTGCATGTGTAGATGTATGAATTATTTTTGTGTTAGCCTTAAAATCTTTTATTTCTTCGTCCAACATGTCATATTGTGATGAGCTAACAGCTATTGCTTCTGCATATCCTTCTATTAAGCTATTTCCTACTTCTGATAAACTTTCCTTTTCTACAAGTGTTGCTTTTGCTTTTTCTACAATATCTGTTTTAATATCATCTTCAATTTTGAACATTAAAATTTCCTTGCCTTTAAGGTCTATAGGTTTATTGTATTGGCTGTTTTTTTGAACAACTACATAATATTCCTCTATTTCTATTGTTTCCTTAAACATATTTCCTAAAAATTTTATAGTTACGTTTACATAATTTATTGCAAAAATATATATAACTGAAAGCATAATTGCAATAATTGTACAAATTATATTTGTTTTACAAATTTTCTTTGGTTTCCATAACCCTAATGTTACAAGTATTATTAATATGATTTCTACTAAACTAAATACAAATACATACTTTCCTGGCAACATATTTATTTTAATTACTGACACAAAGAAAATAATTGTAATCACTAAGTATGCCAATGTTATTAGTTTAAATAATAATGGTGTTTTTTTATTTTCACTTTTCTTTGTTTTTGTTTCCTCTTTCATTCTTTTTCCTTGATTCATTTACATTCCTCCTTGCTCTAATCTCTTGCAAATAAGTCTCTTGTGTATACTTTTTCTTTTACTTCTTCTAAGTCTGAATTCATTCTATTTGCAACTATAACATCAGATATCTTTTTAAATTCATCCAATTTTCTTATAACTTTGCTATTGAAAAATTCATCGTCTTTTAATGTTGGTTCGTATACTACAACTTCTATACCTTTAGCCTTTATTCTTTTCATTATTCCTTGTATTGCACTTGATCTAAAATTATCTGAACCACTTTTCATTGTTAATCTATATATTCCAACAATGTTCGGTTTTTTTGCTATAATTGTTTCTGCTATATGGTCTTTTCTTGTAGTATTACTTTGAACTATTGCACTTATCAAGTTTTCTGGAACATCTTTGTAGTTTGCTTTTAATTGCTTTGTATCTTTTGGCAAGCAATATCCACCATATCCAAATGATGGGTTATTATAATGTGTTCCAATTCTTGGGTCTAAGCACACACCTTCTATAATATCCTTTGTGTTAAGTCCTTTTACTTCTGCATAAGTATCTAATTCATTAAAGTATGCTACTCTTAATGCTAAATATGTATTTGCAAATAGTTTAACAGCCTCTGCTTCTGTTGAGTTCATGAACTTAATTTGAACATCTTCTTTTAAGCATGCATCTTTTAAAAGTTTTGCAAATTCTTCTGCTCTTTTTGATTTTTCTCCTACAATAATTCTTGATGGATATAAATTATCATATAAAGCATGACCTTCTCTTAAAAATTCTGGACTAAACATTATATTATCTATTCCATACTTTTCTTTCATTGCATTTATAAAACCAACTGGTATTGTTGATTTAACAACCATTGTTGTTTCGATATTCATTGATTTAACTTTTTGAATAATGTCTTCAACGCTAGATGTATCAAAATAATTCTTTACATCATCATAATTTGTTGGAGTACTAATTATAACAAACTTTGCTTCTTCAAAAGCTTCTTTATAATCTAAAGTTGCTTTTAAATTTAAGTTTTTGTCTCTAAAAAACTCTTGTATTTCCTTATCTTCAATTGGTGAAATACGATTATTAATTTTTTCTACTTTTTCTGGAATAACATCTAATGCTACTACTTCGTTTTTTTGACTTAACAATGTTGCTAAAGATAAGCCTACATATCCTGTTCCCGCTATTGCTATTTTCATAAAATACCTCCATTACTACTTATTTATTTTAATATAAGTCTTTGTTTATTATATACCATTTTACAAAATTTTCAATACCTTGTTTGAAAGAAGTCTTTGGTTCATATCCAATTAGTTTCTTTGCTTTTGAAATATCTGCAAAAGTTCTTTCAACGTCTCCTGGTTGCATCGGTAATTCCTTAATATTTGGTGTTTTATTTAAAACTTCTGCAATAGTATTTATCATTTCTTTCAAAGAAACTGGCGATGAGTTTCCTAAGTTTAAAATTTCATATACATCTTTATTATTATTAACATATTCTATAGATTTTTCAATTCCACTTACAATATCCTCTACATATGTATAATCTCTTGATGTTGTACCATCTCCAAACATTGGAATTGGTTCGTTATTTAGCATTAATCTTGTGAACTTATTAATTGCTAGATCTGGTCTTTGTCTAGGGCCAAACACTGTGAAAAATCTAAGCATTATAACATTAAAATCAAATAATTTATGGTAAACATGTGTCATAACTTCATTAGCCTTTTTAGTTGCTGCATAAGGACTAATTGCAAAATCAACTACCATATCTTCCTTGAAAGGAACTTCTTTGCAATTTCCATACACACTACTAGAAGATGCCATAACTAACTTTTTAACATGATGTGCTTTCATTTCCTCTAAAATATTTTGTGTTCCCACACAGTTTACTTCTTGATAATAGATTGGGTTATCAATAGAAGGTCTAACACCTGCCATAGCAGCTAAATGAATAACTACATCGACATTTGCTTCATCAAATGCTTTAGCAAGTTCCTCTCTATTTCTAATATCAATTCTTTTTAAAGTGTAATTATCATTATTTAAGTTGTGCTTAATGTTATCTTCTTTGATTTTTGGGTTATAGAAATCACAAAAATTATCTACAACTATTACTTTATTGCCTTCTTTTAAAAGTTTGTCCGCTAAATGTGAACCAATGAAACCTGCTCCACCGGTGATTAAATATGTTTGCATTATTTAACCTTCTTTCTTGAAAAATTTCTCTTTATCATATTTGTTAAGTCTTTTACTTCTGATTTATATATTATTAAGTTTGATGGAATTACAATTACAACAGCTATTCCAAATATCTCCATAGCATATTTTATCCAAGTAAAATAGTTTGTAAATTCATAATTCGGCAACAATTTTGCAATTAGTATTGTTATAATTCCTTGTATAATAATTACGCCTACTCTAAAGAAAGATGTTTGTTGTTTTCTTTTTAAAATGTACTTATTGGTGTGGTACATAAATTCAATTGTTCTAATTAACATTGCCACAAGTGTTCCAATTGCCACACCTACAATTCCATATTTCCAAACAAGAATTATAGAAATCACAATATTGCTAATAGCTTCCACCCATGCCCCTTTTTGTGTTTCTTTAAAATGACCTGCTGCTAATGTAATTCCACTATATGGTAGTCTTATTGACCATAAAAACTCAGCAAGTACAAGTAATGTAGCAAACACTGGTCTTATATAATTTGCATCCTCTATTCCATATGTGTAAACCTGCACAAAAGGAACTATAAGTATTAATGTGCACAAGTATGCAATAGTTGTTATGGTATAATAAAACAATTCATATGTTTTAAAACTTTTATTTAATTGCTCCTGTTCACCTTTTGCAATCATGTCTCCAAAAGAAGCATCTACTCCTCCTGTAAAAGCCTGAATTATTGAATTTACACCTTTAACTACTAGCATGTATACTGAGTATACTGATACTTCTGAAATTTTTGCAAAAATCGTTAATATTGTTATATCTGTATTATTATGAACAACTGAAGCAATGTGTTGTGCTAGTCCCGCCCATTTTTGTTTTAATTGATAATTCTTATCTGCTTCTTTTAAATTAATGTTATATTTTTTCTTTACATATATATTTTGTGCTATTGGTCTTAAAACGAATATCAATCCACTTACTAATTTAATAATCTGTATATTTGCATTTACTTTTGCAAGTATAATTATTGTTATTGTATTGAAAATATACCCAAGCATTTGAATAATAGATGTTATATATGTTTTTTGTTCTGCTTGTAAATATAACTTATATACCATTCCAAAATAGTATTCTGCAAGTGTACTAATTGATATAATCAGTACTAGCGACATTGTATATACAAATGCAAATTCTGCTCTTACTATTAATGGATAAATAACAGATAGAACTATTAAATATACAATAAATATTGCAGCAATAACTCTAAAAAACTTTTCTGCAGATTTTAAAATATTTTCTATCTGTTTCTTATCTTTTTTTGCTATTGGTCCATATAAAGCTGATTTTATAACTGGTCCAATACCTGCCTCTAACAGAGTTATATATGCTAAAAATTGTGTTATTGATGAGACTAGTCCATTAACATTTGAACCAAATTTTCCAATTATAATTTTGGGAACTATGAAGCCACAGATTAAGGTTGTGACTTGCAATAGTAGTGATGAAATTATATTTAAAATTGCTTTTTTACTTCTCAATTTTCATTCTCCTGTTCTAATTTACAGTGTTTTTTCCTAAAGTCACTAATACGTTTATCAATAATTTCTCCATTCTTAATAACAACTGCTTTTTGAATACATTCATCTTCGTCTTGTTTTATTAAACAATTAAAATGTTTTGCAAGTGCAATACTAATATATTTAGTAACTGTTCTATAAAATAATGCTGGTGTATTATCTACAGAGTAATGTTTTATTCCTTCAACCTCATAAATTGGATCGTCTATTGTTGTTGGATGTGATGTTTCAATTTCCAAATAAGGATCACAACTTATGTCTATTATAATGCTTCCTGGTTTTAGTCTTTTTAAATCGTTTTTATATATTAGTCTATCCTCTCTAGAAGTATCCCACATAACACAATTAATTATATAGTCATATTCCCCAAGGTTTTCTTTAAATAATTCTTCTAGATTTCTATCATATACATCAACTTCTGCTCCTAAACCGATTTAAAATTCTTTGTGCACCTTTTGCTGTTTTTCCATTTCCTATAATTGCTGCTTTAGCATCATATGGCATTAATCCTGTATAAAGAATTGCTTGTAATACCCCAGCCTCACCAGCTATTTCTCTATTCTTATAAAAAATGTATCTTCCTTTTTCAAACATTTCTTCCATTGCAATTACAGTAGCTTTTTTTTCTATAATTTTGCTTGTGAAATCTATATTTTGAACAGCATGTGCCCAACCTAATAAAGTTTTTCCTTCATCAATTTGGTCTAAATAATCAGCATCTCCTAATTTTAAATCTACTACTATATCTTTTTTCAAAATTTCTTGTCTTGGAGCAATATTACTTCCCATTTGTATATACTCTTCATCTTTTATTCCCAAACATTCTCCATAGCCTGTTTCAAAATACATATTTTCTGGGTTTTCTATATTTAATAAATCTTTAGGTAAAATAGCCCTTCTTTTTTCATTATTTTTATGACTTATCAAAAATCCTATTGTTTGCATAATTCTCCTCCTTCAATTTGCAACTTACTCGTAAATATCGCATCAGTTTCTTTTCTTCTGTTAGTATCAAAACCAGCATGAGGAAAGAATGTAAATTCTCCGAAAATAAATCTTCTCATTAACATTATATAAGTCCATTCTAACAAATTTAATTCCTTTTGATAATTTTTCTACAATTTCAAACATCTTTTCCATACCTAGTGGTTTTTCTTCCAATGCTCCTTCTAATTTCATTCCATCATTACTCATGTTTCTCATAAAATTCCATTCCTTATCATAGAAATAGAATTTTGGATGTCCTGTTTCTCTTCCTGTACAAATCATTACATAATCTGCTTGTCCATTAAAGCAATAAAATTTATAATCTTTTATACTTGTATGGTCTTTATTTTCCATATATTCTTCTGCAATTATTCTTGGTTTTACGTTTTTATATGGCCATTCTCTTGCTATAGAATAATACTCACATTTAAGAGCTTTTTTTAGTGTTTTTATTGTTTCCTTTTTCTGGATCTTTGATTTATCTTTACATATAATTACTTTTCCTGAATCATGTGTACATTTCAGTACAAATTGATTGGGTAAATTTTCGAAATCTATGTCTTCTGCTTTGTCCCAAACTCCAAGTGTTGGAATTATGTATTCTTTTCCAATAAGATTAGCAACATATTCTTTTGCCTCATACTTATCAACCATTTTTGTATATTCTGGCTTTCTATCATACAACTTTAACCATTGAAGTTTTTCATTAAATGTTTTTGGATTTGTTAAATCAAGTTTTTTTCCCATCATTACCCAGTATTTCAATTTCAAATATACATCGTCTGGAAGTCTAATTATTTTCTTTTGATCTAATTTTAATAGTACTTTTACAATATATTTTTTCAACATTTTTTATCTTTCCTTTATTCTTATTTCATAAATTTATATTTCATTAAATTCAATATTTGCTTTCTTTGATATTTAGATTTAAAAAAGCTTCTAATAATGTAAATTATAAACATCATTATATTTTTTTCCCTTAATTTATCGAAAGCTATATCATATAGTTTCATTGTTTGTAACAGCTTGTCTTTATCAACAATCTTAAGTTCTTCTTCAACTTCTTTTTGTATATCAATATTAGTTAAATTTCTTTTTGAATATTCCTTTTGTATGCAATAGCATGTAATCTTTTGTCTAACAATCTTTTCGTCGCTTTTATTTTCAATCATTCTATATTTCAATAAATAATCTGGCATGTTTTCTAATATGAAACCATTTTCCATTGCTCTACAAGTAAAGTCATAATCTTGTGAATACTTAAGGTTTCTGTATTTCATTTCTTTAAACAGTTTTGTCTTTCCAAATAATGTAGGGTGGTTAAAAACATTTAAATACTTTGCTGTTTTCTTTATGTTTTTGTATTTCGTTGGTATTGGGTTTCTTTTATATAGTACTTTTCCAGTATAATTCATATAACAGATATTACTTCCAAATAGGTCAACTTGCGGGTTGTTATTTGCATAATCAAATTGCTTTTCTAACCTTTGTTTATCAGCAATATCGTCAGCATCCATACGTGCAATATACTCTGTTTCAATTTGCTCTATTCCTCTATTTAATGAAAGTGGCAAGCCCAAATTTTTTTCATTTATTTCATATTTTATTTTGCAACCACTTTCATTAGACATTTTCTCTATTATGTCAATTGCATCAGCATTATTAGGATTATCAATAATTATTAACATTTCCCAATCTTGAAAAGTTTGATTTATAATTGATTCAATTGCTTGTTTTATTATACTTTTTTCTTCATTGTATGTAGTCATTAGTACTGTTACTTTTGGCATTTTCTTTTTCTCCTTCTAAACATACTGCTGAATATAAAATTATTATTGAATTTATCATAATATTAAATCCAATTATTTCTCCTTTAAGTTCTAGAATAGCAAAAAATATCATTATTCCAATACATTCAAAACTCTTTAATCCTTTTCCAAAAAGTGAAAGTTGAAAAATTATACTTAATATTAACCCAACAACACCAAAATATAAAATTTTTCTATAATATCCAACATCTGTATGCATATAATATCTTGCTTTTTCATTTTCATATACAGTATACTTTCCATCACCAACAAAGAACGTTTTTCCTGAAAAATCTATATCATACATTTTAATTAATTTATCTGTTGATGTTGTTTTAATCCCTTTTCCTGTTACAATATTTTTACCTAATTCAAAGGCATATTTATACATATTTGAAAACTTTGGTATTTTCATTGTTATTACAATTAATTCTGTAATTGCTAAAGTAATTATAATAATGTACAATATATATTTTTTATTTTGTTTTTTCTTTATTTTATCCCAGTTCTTTATTATTTTAATAACAATTATAGGTATAATAAAAATTAAAGCAACAAAACCTGTTCTCCCTGCAAAAAAGGTACCTGAATACAATAATATAAACATTAAATACTTTAAAATTTTGTTATTAAATAATGTGTTATATTTTGAAAAATATAATATAGCTACTAAACCATAAGCAGATGATAAACTAAAGAAGCCTGATGAGGCAATTGCTATACCTCTATAACCGTTATATTTTATGTTGTTTTGGATCATTCCTTCTGTTCTAAAAATATTAAATAATTTTGAAACATCTGGCAATAAGAAAAATATCCATTGTAAAACGCTTTGAATAATAAATACACCTATAATATAATTCAAAATTTGCTCTGTTTTATTTTTATATTTTAAATATTCGATAATTTCATATCCGATAAAAATTGAAATTAATAGATGTACAAAAGTTTTCAAATACGTTATATCTAAAAATCTGTTTAATCCCGCTACTAGTAGCCCCCATGAAATTATAAATGCTGCACATATAAAAATGTTACGTACATCTTTACTATTATTAATATCGTCTAATAACTTTCTTCTGTATTCTTTATCTTTAATAAATAAACCTGTAAGTATTATTCCCACTAGTATTGCAGAATCTAGTATAGAAAAGATTTTGAATGCAAATATATACATAAAAATTAGAATATAATAATACACTTAAATTTCCTCCATTTGTGTTTTTATTTTTTTTACCCCTTCTACCATTTTCTTATAAACGCTTTTCACATTACCATATGTTGAATATTCTTTTCTATGTCTTATGCTATCTTGCAAGCATAAAAGTTTTGCTAGTTTTTTTGATAAGCAATAATAAACTATTCCTTGGTCCATAAAATGTTTATCAGTATAACCTTTAAACCATGTTGATGGTCGTTCATCTTTTAGCTCTGCAATGTATTCTGGTACTGCATATATCTTTAACTTTTTATTAAGACATTGTGCCAAAAATAATGTATCTTCCGCAAATGAAACTTCAGAACCGTGCTCCAAATTTTACATTAAATGAAATACTATTCATCTGCACTGTTTTTCTTTTAAATGCTATTCGAACTGAGCTATACCTCATAAAATTATACCATCTAACTCTATGAATTTTCTTGTTAATATATCTCTTTTGGTCTTTTTCTTTAATGTTAAAAATAATAACGTCTGCATCTTTAATTTTATGAAAATACTCGTCAACAGTTTTTGTATATTCATTTCTATAAACCATATCGTCATCTGCAATTAAGCATACATCACCGTTTGCTCTCATTAAAGCATTAGCCCTATTTAATCCAAGACCTCTTTCATCAAAATTATATACTTCTATTTGATTTC
>CAZTBY010000023.1:0-13669 GCA_964612395.1 uncultured Clostridium sp.
TTCCCATAATCAACTACCTCCTTACTTTTTAAATACTGGGCTACCACCCACTAAGATATAATCGTCATCATCACCTTGTCTTATTTCAAAGGCGAAATAATTCTTATGTGCTTTTAATTTGCATTTCCCTTTAACTTCATTTGTTGTTTCGTCGAAGTATAAAACTGGTTTAACTTCTTCTACTGTGTCTAAATCTATAATTGTTATAGGTCTTTTTAAATTAGGCGTATATGAGAAATCTTTAACTTCCGTGTCTTTGTCTTCATAGTATTTTTTAAAGTTAAATGGAAGTGGAGCTTTTTCAATAATAACCTTGTCTCCATCTAATACACCATTATTTATAACAACTTTATCTTGGCCAAATGAAAATATAGCTAATCTATTTCCTTCTGGCTTTGGTTTTTCTATGTAAAAGGTTTTTCTAATTTTTTCTCCAACATATTCTTCTGTACTGTCTAGTCTTTCAATTGTAAACTTTGGAGAACTTTTTTCAAATTCCTTTTCTGTTTTACTTACTTCATATACTACTGTTCTAACATTTTGTGGATCCGTAATACTAAAATGCTTTCCTTCAAAATTTTCCATTTAAATAGCACCTCTCTTATAATTTTTTATGCTACTTGTCCTATGTATAATTTCATATCAATTATACTATAAAGCAAGGCACTTTGTCAACTTTTTGCATCATTTTATGTAAATTATATTTCAATATAATTATATTTAATGTTATTTTTATTTAAAATATCTTTTTCTCTATTTGAACATGTAAAAATAATTACCTGGTTTTCTTTTAAATTATTATTTATAAATTCAAGAATATTTTCTAGCCTTTGATTATCAAAGTAAGCAAAGGCTTCATCTAATATTATTGGCATTTTTTCTTTGGTAATTTCTTCCATTGAAGATAGTCTGAGTGATAAATATAGCTCATCTATTGTTCCAATACTTAATTTATTTGCATTTACATATTCGCCATTTTCTAATTCAACAATTAAGCCTTCTCCATCAATGAATTTTATTTTATTATATTTTCCATTTGAAATTTTATTTACAATATTTGAAAGATTTTTTGTGAATTTCGGGGTTATTTCATTTTTCATTTTTTCATATGCTCTTTCAATTGCAGTTTTAGCAATGTTTATCTCTTTTTCTAATATTAATAGTTCTTTTTTTTCTTCTAAAATGTTTTGTAGTTCTTCCTCTATTCTTGCTTTTTCTTCCATTTTTTTTATTATATTATTATAATCAAATTCTTCAGTATGTTGTTTAAATTTTAACGATGATATTTCTTTTTCAATATTTTCTTGAAGCTTCTCTAATTCTTCTTTATTTTCATTTAATAAATCATCAATTTCATTTTTCTCAATTTTATTATTAAATTCTAATTTTATTTGTGAATTAAAATATTTATTTTTTTCTGAATTTTCATTATTTATTTTATTAATATTATTTTCTATTTTCTCTATATTTTCTTCTTTTGATTTAATTTCCAATAAGTATCTATTATTTTCTAATTTTTTCTCCGAATTTAACTTATTTATTTTATTATTGCTAATTATTAAATAAATTAAAAATAAAATAGAAATAATTCCAGAAATTATTTTTATTATTTTATTTGTTTTAGAAATAAATAATAATAAATTTAAAATAATTATAATTAAAATAAATACATATAAATAATTAATTTTATTTTTTTTGATTTTTTGTGTTTCATTTTCTTTTATTTTATTTTTTAAATGATTTATTTTATTTTTTTCTTCATTTAATACGTCCTTATTTATTTTTATTTTTTCTTTTTGAATATTTTCTTCTATTTTTTTCGAATTTATTTTTTTTATAATCTCTAATTTATTCATTTTTTCTTCAATCATATTTTTTGTTGTTTTTTTACTTTTTTCCAATTCTTGTTTTTGTTCTTCATCTATTTTCTCATTTTCCTTTATTTTAGTTAATTTGTCAATTTTCTCGTTTAGAAGATTTAGTGGCTTTCCTACGGTTCTCAAGGTTCCTACTTCCTCAGTCTGTCTTTTGCTAAGTTGTGTAATTGTCTTTTTGTATGATATATTTTCTTCCCCTGTAGATAACAAATTGGCAATTTTTTGTATTAAACCGCTTTGCTCTTCGCTATCTAATACTACATTTTTTTGTTCTACTAATGTTGTTGATAGAAATGTTGGCTCGTCCACATTGGTCTGTTCATAAAAAAATTCATTTCCTTTCTTTTTATTTATATTAAATTCATTGGAAACATCTTCCGAATTTTTATATATTTTGGGATTTTTTTTGTTAAAATCTCTAAACACTTCAAATGCTTCTTTATTGTCTAAAATATATTCTATTTTTCCAGAATATTCTTCAGCTTTCCATGGCTTGTATTTTTCATAATCTGGAATTTCTTTTTTATTTTTATTTTTTGAAATTCCATAAAACATTCCTGAAATAAATTTTAATAATGTTGTTTTTCCCGCCTCATTTTTTCCATAAATTAAATTAATATTTTCTGATAAATTAATTTCTTTATTTTCAAATTTTCCAAATCCATTTATTTTTAGGTTATTTATTTTCAAATTATCACCTCTAATTTTGAATTGCTTGCAAACCAATTTGTATAGCATTTTCTATTTCTTCATCTGTATAATTATTTTCTTTTTGCATTTCTATAACTTCTTTAATAAAGAAGCTTTTTAAATTATTTTCTTCTTTTATTTTATTCAAATCCAACTCTACCTTTGATAAGTCTTTTATTTTTAATATATTTTTTTTATTTATTATTTTAATTATTTTATTTTTATTTATTTTAATTTTTTTATTTCCAATTAAAATAATTTTGTAGAATTTATTTTCGTCTAAATTATTTGTATTTATTTTTTCAATTAATTCATCTTCTGAATTTATTGCAGAAATATCTAAATTAATTTCTGCAAATTCTTTTTCATCTATCTTTTCAAAATTAATTTCTAATTTTCCTTTTTCTAAATTAACATTTAATATACCATGTTTTCCAAGTTCATCAAAGCCAAGAGCCACACAAGATCCAGGGTATGCAATATTTTCTTTTATATCTCTTTTATGTATATGTCCTAATGCAACATAATCAAAACCCATACTTTTTAATTTATTTTCATTTATTGGGTTATATTGCATCTTTTGATTTTGGTTAGCAGTTAAATCTCCATGCATAATTAATATATTTAATTTATTTTTATTTTCTATTTTTATTTCTTCTATTTTTGAATTATTACAATAAAAATCTGTGAACCCAAAACCATAAATATCACATTCTTCAAATTCGTATCTTTGAATTTCTGAATTAAAAATATATACATTTTCGTTCCAATTAAAATTATTATAATATGAATTTTTTAGTAATGGATCATGGTTACCTGGTGCTATAAAGATTTTTGTTTTTGGTATTTCTTTAAATAAATTATTTATATATTCAATGGTTGTTTTTCTTATATATTCATTTTCATATAAATCTCCTGCAATGAAAAGATATGGTATATTTTCTTGTTTTATTTTTTCAATTATTTTTTTCATTGCACTTCTTTGTTCTATTCTTCTTATGTCTCCAAAATTTTCTTGTGTGCTCAGTAAGCGAAATGGACTATCAAAATGCATATCTGCCATATGAATAAACTTCATTTTTCTCCTCTTTTCTATTTTTTCCTATTTTATTCTATTTTTTACCATTTTATATTTTTCCTTCTTTTATTATCCAATTTCTTGCAATAATACTATCTGGATGCATTGTAGCTTTTTTTTCAATTTGTAACATTATTTTTTTATCAATAATATATAATACTGCTTTATCTATGCTTTCATCTAATAGGCTATTTAAGTAATCTATATCTGCAAAACCTCTCTCTTTGCTAGTTCTGTCCGCAATAAATAATATTTTGTCTATTAATGTCATCTCTGATATTCCCGTTGTATGAACACGTATTGCTCGCCCCATTTCTTTTGTGAAACCAAGTTCTTTTATTGCAATATCTTCTCCTATTTTTGCGTGCAATAGAGTAGGATTCTCCTTTTCAATATCATCTATAGCAATTTCTTTTTCTTCTACATATTTTAATTTTTCTTCATTTGGAATTTCTTTGGCTATGTCGTGTGCAATTCCAACTTTTGCAGCTGTTTCAACATCAAACCCAAATTTCTCAGCTAATTCCATTGCTCTTTCCATAACACATTCGCTATGGAAAAAGCGCTTTTCTGAAAGTCGTGATTTTACTTCTTTTTTAATTTCTTCTAAATTCATTTATTTTCCCTCTTTTTAATATGCTAATTCTATCAGTTTATCTAATAGCTCTGTATATGTTAAACCTGTTTTGTTCCATAATTTTGGATACATACTAATTTCTGTAAAACCTGGTAATGTATTTATTTCATTTATATAAATTTTATTTTCCTTATCATCTACAAAAAAATCCACTCTAGATAAGCCTTGACAATTTGCCGCTTTATATGCCTTTATTGCAAGTTCCCTAACTTTTTTTGTTAATTCATCTGATAAATCTGGTGCTTCTACTGTTTTAGAATTACTATTTTGGTATTTTGCACTAAAACTATAAAATGCCTCTGCTGGTAGTATTTCGCCTAAAACAGATGCTTTAACATCTTCATTTCCAAGCACTGCACATTCAATTTCTCTACCATTCATATTTTCTTCTATTAATATTTTTTTATCAAATTTACTTGCCTCAGTAATTGCATTAATTAATTCATTTTTATTCTTTGCTTTACTTATACCTACCGATGAACCTGAATTTGAAGGTTTTACAAACATTGGAAATTCTATTTTTTCCATTATTTTATTTACTATTTCTTGAATATCTAAAATTTTTTCTGAAAAATCTTCATTAACATATATATAATTATCTTCAAATTTCCTTATATAGACGTATTTTGCTTGGTTAAGTTTTGCTTTTTCAAATATTATTTTGCTATATACTTTATCCATGCAAACACTAGAGCCTAGTACTCTTGTACCTACATATGGTATTTTTAATAGTTCAAACATTCCTTGAATTGTTCCATCTTCTCCTTGCAAACCATGTAACACTGGAAAAAGTATATCCATTGTTTTTAAGTAATTCCATATATTTTCTATTTTCTTTGTTCCAACTATTTCGTCTCCTACTTTATATGTTTTATTATTTGGTTCAAACTCAAACCATTCTCCTGCTTTATCTATGTATATTGGATAAATTTCATATTTTTCTTTATTTAAGTTTTTAATTATTGACGTTCCAGATACTATAGATACCTCATGTTCTGTTGAGGTTCCTCCAAATATTACACCTAATCTTTTCTTTCCCATAAATTCTCTCCTTGTAAAAAATTCGATATATCTCCAAAATGCATTCTATTAGATGCTTTCAATAAGATGCAGTCTCCTTTGTTTATAATTTGCTTTAATTTTGCAATACATTCTTCATTTGTGTCAAAGCTATAAACTTCTTTAGTTCCTGATTTTGTAGCCTCTTTTGCTATGTCTTTTGCTAGTGTTCCTACTGTGCACAAAACATCAACCTCGTCTTTAGTAACTTCTGTGCCTACTTCTCTATGTAGTTTTTCTGAATATTCACCAAGTTCTAGCATATCACCTAATATTGCTATTTTTCTTGTTGCATTAATATTTTTCAGAACTCCTAAACTGGCTCTCATAGAATCTAAGCTTGCATTATAATAATCATTTATTATTTTTAATCCATTTTTTTCAATTATTTCATTTCGTTTTCCTATTAACTCAAAATTTCTAATGCCTTGAATTATCTTTTCTGTTTCAATGTTCAAGACCTTCCCAACAGCAATGCTACATAAACTGTTGTAAATAAAGTGGTCTCCTGCTACTGGGATAAGTACTTTATATTCCTTTTCATCAATCTTAATTTTATATTCTGAGCTAAACTCTTTTCTTTTAATATCATATGCTGTATAATTACTTTTATTTTCTATTCCATATGTTACTTTATTGTAGTTACTTAAATCGCATGAGTGTAATAAATCGTTATCATTATTAATAACCACTGTGCCACCTGTTTGTAAACCATCTAAGATTTCCATTTTTGCTTTTAAAATGTTTTCTCTTGAGCCTAAAATTCCAATATGAGCTGTACCAACATTAGTAATTACTGCAATAGTCGGTTTTGTAATCTTAGTTAAAACTTCAATTTCACCAAAATGGTTCATACCCATCTCAACAACAGCACATTCAGTATTTCCGTCCCAGCTTAAAATTGTAAGTGGAACTCCAATATGGTTATTATAATTTCCTTGGTTTTTCTTGACATTAAAAGTCTCTCCAACTACACTTGCAATTATTTCTTTAGTGCTAGTTTTCCCTACGCTTCCTGTAACCGCAATAACGGGAATATTGTATAAACTTCTCTTATATTCAGCTAACTTTTGAACAGCTTCTACACTATCTTTAACCTTTATAATAAACTTATCGTTATATTTATTTATTATTTCTTCAGGCACATCACATTCACAAATGCAACCAATTGCTCCGTTTTCAAATGCATCTTCGATGTATTTCATCTCATTTTTTTCCTCACACTTTAATGAAAGAAATATGTCTCCCACTTTTAGCAACCTCGTATCACAGCAAAAACTATTAGATGTAGAAGCTGTACCTCTTGATACAACTGTTCCCTGGCAAATTTCCACTATTTTATCCACAGATATTTTTTTATCATCCATAAAAAATTCCATTCCTTTCTCGCTTCGCTCAAAGGCACACATAGTAATGAAAGATTTTATTTTCTTTCAAACTAAAAATCCTCTAATCTTTAAGCTTTTTCATATTTTATGTATTCTATGTTACTGTTTTTACTTCTTTTTACCATTGTGTTATATATTCTATCTCTTAAATCTTTTTGAGCATCTTTTATTTTTAAGTTTTTGTTTGGAAAAAATGGTCCATCTATATATGTTACCATTTTTATTTTATCTTGTTTTTTACCTCGTGCTACATATGTATTTGTAATGCAAAATGCAGGAACATCTAAGCTTACAGGATATTTGAAAGATACATCTTTAAATGGTCTAATTTTTGTGTAATATGGCCATATATGTGCTTCTGGATATATTGTTATAGAATTGTTTTTGCTTATTTTACTTTTAATTACCTCTAAAAAATGTACCATGCCTTTTTTATCACTTGGTATTGGCAATGCACCTAACATTTCTACGGTGTGTTTTAAAAATTTCATTGAAACATTTTCAGGATTTACTATAAAGAAATTTCTTTTAGGATAGTTTGCAAGGCTTGGAATAAAGGTATCTGCAAAGCTTTGAGTATGATTTGCATATATAAAATACCCTGTTTTCCTTGCCTTTTTTAACTTTTCTTTCCCAATATATTTAATTCGTAATTTGCATTTTACATATATTAGTTTTATTGGCATACTTAATATATTTTGTAATACATATGAGGCAATGTTCCATAAAGGATTTTTATGGATATATACATAGTTTCCATCTATCTTTCTTGGAATAATTTTTACCTCTGAAAATTCATCATTTAGTTCGTCTTTATAGTATATTACTTTTCTTTCCATTACTTATTTTCCTCTTCTTGTATCTCATGTTTTATTGTTGTATATTCGAGAGGTATTCTATAAAAATCTTCATAAATTTGTTTCCATATTTCGGAGTTTTTCTCTTTCATAGCTACTATATTATCTTTATCTGAAAGATTCTCATCTGGATAGATTGGCTTTTCAATGTTTATATAGTATTCCATAACTGGAAAACCGGTCTTCTCCTATTATATCGCTTTCTTTCATTGTAATGAAAATTGGCACAACTGGAACATTACTTTTTACTGCCATTTTGAAAGCTCCATCTTTTAATGGCTTTGGTTTTTTATAGTTCCACCACATACTTTGTTCTGGGTATATTAATATGAATTCTCCTTTTTTTAGTAGTGTATCTACTGCTTTTAGGAATTCTATCATTGTTCTCTTGTTTGAACTTAGTGGCAATGTATCGCAATGTCTAAATAGAAATCCATAAAATCCAGGAAAATTTGTATAGTTTCCTTCTCTTATTACTTTATAAAGCTTTTTATTTTCTGCTTGTTTACTCATTCTAAATGTTTTTTCAATTGCAAATGAATCGAATGGGTTAAAGTGATTACATGTTATCATTGCACCTGTTTCTACTGAATCTAAATTTTCAATTCCATTTACTTCTTTTATAATTAATTTATTGTTTTTAAGAAGTTCATCTATAAATCTCTTTCCAAGTGTGTTTGCAACTTTTGTTTTTATTTTGCTTGTTTCCTTTTTGTTCAAATAATCTACATTTTCTGGAGTTAGAACTATTGTTGGCGGGTCATTTTCTACATCTATATCAAAACGTCCTTCTCTTTCTAATCTCTTTATTTTACCTAATACTTCTAACCTATCTTTTGCCTTAGGAATGTTGGTATCACTATAATTGTATGCAACTCTATCATCTCCCACACAATCACATTCTTTCTGTGCAAGTTCTCTTAATTTTTTATCACTTTCCCTATCTTTGAATTTGTCATCATCTGTATATTCACTTTGTAGTTTTAAAATCTGGTCAAAGTATTCTGTTTTTTTAGCACATTCCCAAAAATATTCTTTATATAGTATATTTTCAAAATGCCATGGTTTAAAGGCCAAATTATAGTGAATTAGATGTAAATCGTCTCTATCTACAATATCTCCGCCTATAGGCATTCTGTTCCATGTATTTGAAAATAGTTTTACTCTCCCTTTACAAAGTCTATTTAAATAATCTTGGTCTTGAGCTACTGAAAATTTAACCGTGCTTAATAAATACATGAATTTTTTTTGAAAATTAAACTTTCTTAATTCATCTAGATTCATTACTATAATTCCTGCATTAAAATAATTTCTAAAATCTGACACTCCTACAACTTTTTCAGCATAGTCTTGAAATACTTCTATTGTTTGAATTACATCATCTGGTGCTGCTGCAATTAAATTGTTTCCAATATCTATATTGTACAAATCTGCAACATCTGATAAAATTGTAATATCACTATCTAAGTATAATGCTTTATTATATTGTGGGTAAAGATTTGGTATAAATAGTCTAAAATATGTAGTTTTTGAGTAATAATCTCTTGTATATAGCTTGTCTTTTATTTTTTCTATATAATAGTTTAAATCTACAAATTCTATGCTTATATTTTCTCTTTCATATTTACTAATGTTTTTCTGGTTTTCCTCACTAATATTAGTGTATAACACTTTTATAACATATTGATTTTCATCTGACGCGTGGTCTGCAAGTGATTGTATAGATACAGCTAAAAATGGAATGTATCCATCATCAACTGCAAAAAATATCGGTATTACTTGTTTATTATCCATATATAACTTCCTCGTTTCTATTTTCTTCATATTGCTTTTTTAATTTTACATATTCTTCTAAATCTTTATCAAATGCATGGCACTTTAAAACCGTGTGCACTTCTGGCAAGTTCCATTGTTTAAAATTTTCTGTATGTGGATATGGTAAAAACATAAGCCTTTTGGCGAAGTGGCAAATGACAGTATCTTTTTTATTAAACTTTGATTGCTCATTATAAATTCTTGGTAAAAGTTTCTTTTTAGTTGTAGACCAAAAAATTGCATCTTGGTCTGCAAAAAGCATCTTTTTTTCTTTTATCAATTTTCTTGCTTTTTCAAGCAATCCTGTTTCTTTAATTTTCTTCATGTTTAATAAAAGCATTCCTGCATTAATATAATCTGGTCTAATTACCCAGCAGCCATATTTTTCCTTTACTGCTGCATATTCATAATCTTCTATATCTATATTATACAGTTGTTTAATATCTCCACCTATCATAATATCAACATCCAAGTACAATAGCTTATTTGGTATGTTTGGTATTTTATCAGCCAATAATCTTAACAAAGTATATGGTGTGCAATATGCTCCCTCATTTGCACAATTCTTAAACTCCTTTTCATATAAATCTGTCACATCAACTTTTATAACTTCATTATCGTTATTTTTCTTTTTTATAACTTTTTCTAAAAATTCCACTTGTGAATCTGAAATGCTTTTATACTCTGGTTTCATTCTTGTTAAATCCATTGTGAAAATATAACATCTTACAGCTTCTTGTGTATGATTTGTCATGGAAATTAACTCTGTTAAAGCCCCATCAAAAACCTTTTCATTTCCGCAAAGTAATATATTAACCATTTTATTCACCTTTATTATCTTATCATAAAATTCAACATTAATCAACTTTTTTCTTTTCATATATTTACTATTATTTCTTCAAAACCTATTTACGAACAGATGTATTGTGTGATATAATAGTGTTGCTTAAGTTTTTAAGGAGGAAAAATGTTTAATTTAGTTTCTGATTATAAGCCTACTGGTGACCAACCACAAGCTATCGATAAATTAAGTAAAGGTATTTTAGAAGGTAAAAAATTTCAAACTCTTTTAGGTGTTACTGGCTCACGGTAAGACTTTTACTATGGCTAATGTAATATCCCAAGTTAATAAACCAACTCTAGTTTTAGCACATAATAAAACACTTGCAGGGCAGTTATATTCTGAGTTTAAGGAATTTTTTCCTAATAATGCTGTTGAATATTTTGTTTCATATTATGATTATTACCAACCAGAAAGCTATATTCCACAGTCTGATACATACATTGAGAAAGATGCTTCTATTAATGATGAAATAGATAAATTACGTCATTCTGCCACTCTTTCTTTGTTTGAAAGAAAAGACGTTATTATTGTAGCTTCTGTTTCTTGTATTTATGGTTTAGGTGACCCTGATGATTATCAAGAATTAATGATGTCTTTAAGACCTGGTATGGAAAAGTCTAGAAATAATGTTATGAAAAAGTTAGTCGAGATGCAATATACTCGTAATGAAATAGATTTTAAAAGAGGTACTTTTAGAGCAAAAGGAGATATTTTAGAAATATACCCTTCTAATACTGGAGAAAGTGCTATGAGACTTGAGTTTTGGGGAGATGAAATTGAAAAAATTTCAGAAATCAACCCACTTACTGGTAAATCTCTTGGTACAAGAAGCCATGTGCTTATTGGGCCAAACTCACATTACGCAACATCTGAAAGTAAGCTAAAAGGAGCAATTTCAACAATTGAAACTGAACTTGAAGAAAGAATTAAGTATTTTAAAAGCCAAAACAAATTAATTGAAGCCCAAAGAATTGAAGAAAGAACTAATTTTGATATAGAAATGCTTGTTGAAACTGGCTTCTGCCAAGGAATTGAAAACTATTCAAGACACATTAGTGGTAGAGAACCAGGTTCTGCTCCATATACTCTTTTTGATTATTTCCCAAAGGACTTTTTATTGCTTATTGATGAATCTCATGCAACAATACCACAAGTTCGAGCAATGTATAATGGAGATAAAGCAAGAAAAGATTCTCTGGTTAACTATGGGTTTAGGCTTCCTTCTGCCTATGATAATAGACCTTTAAAATTCAACGAATTTGAGGAACGAATTAATCAATGTATATTTGTTAGTGCAACACCTGCTGATTATGAAAAAGAACATTCAGAGCAAACTGTTGAACAAATTATACGTCCAACAGGACTATTAGATCCTAAAATTATTGTAAAACCTGCTACGAACCAAGTAGACGATTTAATTGGTGAAATTAGAACTCGTGTTGAAAATCATGAAAGAGTTTTAGTAACTACTCTTACAAAGAAAATGGCAGAAGATTTAACTGCATATCTAAAAAGTCTTGATATAAAGGTAAATTATATGCATTCTGATATAAAAGCACTAGAAAGAATGGAAATTATACGTAACTTGAGGCTTGGAGAATATGATGTTTTAGTTGGTATAAACCTTCTAAGAGAAGGGCTTGATATCCCTGAAGTTTCTTTAGTTGCAATATTAGATAGCGATAAGGAAGGCTTCTTACGTTCTGAAAGGTCACTTATTCAAACAATAGGTAGAGCTGCCAGAAATGTTAATGGTACTGTTATTATGTACGCAGATGAGCTTACAGACAGTATGGAAAAAGCAATTTCAGAAACAAACAGACGTCGTGAGATTCAAATTGCATATAACACTGAGCATGGTATTACTCCAAAAACTATTAATAAAGGAATTCGTGAAGCAATTAAGGCAACTATTTTAGAGGATGTAAGTACAGAATATAAAATTAATAAAGATGAATCTGTTGAAACTATTATTAACAATTTAACAGATGAAATGCTTAAATGTGCTGCTAATATGGAATTTGAAAAAGCAGCTGAACTACGAGATAAGATAAAGGAATTAGAAAAATTGATGTAAGCAAATCGGCAGGCTTTTGTGCCTGCCAGTTTTTATTTTAAACTCCTATTTTGATGTAATTTTTTTTACTTTTTCTATTGCTTCTTCTAATTTGCATTCTACTGCATTTTCTTCGTTTCTCATTTTTATTTCTAACATTCCATCATTAATTTTCTTTCCAATTGTTATTCTTACTGGAATTCCTATTAAATCCATATCGTTAAATTTTACACCTGGTCTTTCTGCTCTATCATCTAACATTGTATCAATTACTAGTTCATTCAATTTATTATATAGATTTTCCCCCACCTTCATTTGTTCTTCATCTTTTGGATTTATAACAACTATTGCAACTTTATAAGGTGCAATATTCATTGGCCAAATAATTCCTTTTTCATCGTTATTTTGCTCTACTACTGCTGAAATAATTCTTTCAATTCCAATTCCATAAGATCCCATAACTACTGGGTATGATTTGTTATCGCTATCTAAATATGTTAAACCTAAACTTTCTGAGTATTTTGTTCCAAGTTTAAATGTGTTTCCAACTTCAATTCCTTTTTTGAAGTATAGCTTTCCACCACATCTTGGGCAAGTATCTCCTTCCTTAACATTTACAATATCTCCAACCATACTATATTTAAAGTCTTTAACATTTGCATTTATGTAATGGTAATTTTCTTTGTTTGCTCCACAACAGAAGTTCTTCATACTTAAGACTTCATTGTCTACTACTATTTTAGCATTTAAACCTATAGGTCCTGTATAACCTGGTATTGCATTTGATGTTGCAATTAGTTCGTCGTTTGCAAAACCAATTTCACTTGCACCTAATAGTTTAAGCACTTTTGTTTCATTAAGTTCCCTATCTCCTCTAATGAATAGAATTACTAGTTCATTGTCTATATTCATAAGCATTGCTTTAACTGTGTTTTTAATATCTAATTTTAAATATTCACATACTTCTTCAATTGTGTGTTTGTTTAATGTTTCAACTAATTGTAGTTCTTTTTCTTCTTCATTATTTTCTGTTTTTGTAGCATTGGGGCTTATTTCTAAGTTTGATGAAAAATCGCATTTTTCACACATTACAAGTATGTCTTCTCCAATGTTTGTTACTGCTTGGAATTCTTCTGATAATAGTCCACCCATAACGCCTGTATCTGCTCTTACTACTGTATAATCCAAACCTATTTCTTTAAAGATTTTATGGTATGCATCAAACATTTTTTTATACGATATATCTAAACCTTCTAGGTCTTTATCAAAGCTGTATGCATCTTTCATTGTAAATTCTCTTGTTCTAATTAAACCTAAACGAGGTCTAACTTCATCTCTAAATTTGGGTCCTATTTGATATGTTGTAAA
>CAZTBY010000024.1:0-13060 GCA_964612395.1 uncultured Clostridium sp.
ATTTTTGATAATATTTTCATAATCTATTTTTTCATAGATTACTTTACACTATCTCTCTAATATTATGTACAAGTTTGAAAAATATGAATTTTAAAAAAGAAAGCCATAATATATTTCACAAAAAGAAAACTCTTACCAATTGGTAAGAGAAAGATATTTCTTTTTTATTTGGCACTTAAATCACCTTCACAATGTAAACACTGTTCCGGGTGAACACCTGGTAGATGTTGTTACCAAGATAGCGAAAATTCTCTACGGTACTAGTAGTACTGTCGAAAAGTTCTGGCTTTCCGTTAATGATTTCAACCTTGGTGCATTGAAACTTTTGTCCCTCAACAGGAGCTTTATGTGCAAAAGCCATAAAAGAATTTTTTTCAGATTTTATCTCGTTGAACCAGCAAGAGTTGAAAGCACCTTTCACTCCTTTCAGAGTGTAATCTGTCTGCCAGCCACGATCTCTTTCAAAGATAACCTCATAAACATTTCCAACGGACAGTACTGCTGGGTTAGAGCAGTCTAAGTAGCTAAGAATTCCGCCATTGTAACGTACCATTTTTGCCATGTTTTTTCCTCCTTGGGTAATTACCCTTTAATATAATGCCTATTATCACTGATGCAACGGAGTTATAAAATGTTACATCAATTATATTATATCATTTTTTTTTAAAATTGTCAAAAAAGATGTACAAAGGTCAATAAAAATACCATATAATTCTTTCATTTGGATGATTTTAATATTGTTTTTAGGCTAACTAAAAAATCAACCAGATTTTATTTTCTGATTGATTTTTGTATATATCTATTCCAATAGTTCGAACAGATATGTCATTGGTACTTTTAAATTAGCTTTTTGTGAAAGCAATACAATATTTAGCAGGTCATGTAGAAGGTAGCGAAATAACTGATAAAGTATATATTTTATCTAATTGTATCTTCTGTTTTATCAATCGGTTCAACATTTGTTGTTTCAATTTGTTTTTTATAATGATTTTCAACATATTCTACATATTCCTCTGGAGACATATTTAATGTTTTATATTTTCTTAAGAGTGCTAAAAATCTAGAATCATTTACCATTTTAGGATCAATAAATTCTATAAATTCGTCTAGATCAGCCAAATTATTTGTTGCAAAAGGTATCTGCTCATCAGCTTCTTTAACTGTTTTATCTCGAGAACCATTATTTAAAGCATTTCTTACTAATTTATTCATTTGTATATTTGAAATATTGGGACTTTGTACTTTTACATTTAATTCGCTTGATAATCTATTAAAAAAATTTATTTGGCTATCATCAAGTTCAACAAGTTCAACTGATTTTCTCGAAAAAATTTCTGCTATTTGAGATTGATATTCATCTAATAATGTTGGATGTATTCTAAATAATTCTTTTACTTTAAGGTATTGAATTTGTTTTTGTGAAAGTAAACTCTCTAAATATAACATTGGGTCACTTTGAATAATTGCTCCATATAGTCTTTCTATTTTTTCTTTTTCAGTTATTGGTTCAATACTATAGCTTGGGCTTTCTAGTTTTTCTGACTGCTTATCTGATGCTCTCTGCAGTAATACTTGTTTATCTTTCATAATTTCAGAGTATGTTTTAAAATTCCCATCTTTCCAAATTAATTTTAGCATAGGATATTGTTCAACCAATTGTGGAGAAATTATATTTCTTAAATTTTTGTCCATCATTATTGCTCTATCTATTTTTTTTCCATCTTCAAATACATATTCTCCTGATATTAATCCATATTCAGATAATTCGTCAAATGGGTTATCTGTTATTTTCTCTTTAAATGCAAAATCAGTATTTTTTAAATCTTCTTGATGTTCACTAAAATATTGAGATACTAAGTGTTTACTTATTCCTCTTGCATATAGATTTGCGTCTATTTCCATTAATGAATTTATATGATTTCTTTGATAATTAACATTTTGCATAACAAGGTAATCTTTTAAAATAAAAATACTATTAGGGTCAAAATCAAGCATATCATCTGCTTTCTCAATACTAAATGATGTGAATTGCATAGCATGTCTATTTTCATGTAAACAAAGTTCCATTACATTTGCAAAGTTATTACTTTTTTCTCTCATTATAACATTTAATTGATATGAAATTTTTTTATCTACTGGATTATAGTAAGCAGGTATTAAAAAACTGGATGTTTTAACATTTCCGCCAATTTCAGCAGGTGTATTCATTTTATTAATCATATTAGCATATCGATGATAGAATAAAATCATAAATATTTGTTCAGATTGGTATTGTTCATTATATACATTTTTTACCTGTATCCCATTTTGTATTTTTACCTTTACTTGTTTAACATTTTGCTTTTGACTTTCAGAATAATGTTTAGAAATTTCTTTTGCAATTGTCATAAAGTGTGCAAAATTATCATTATTCATTGATTCACTCGCTAACCTTTGATATTCTTCCTTTATATTCATTTTTTATTCTTCCTTTTTTCTAAATAGATTTTTTATATATGTAATAAGTTTCTTAAAAAAATGGTTTTCTTTAACTTCAATTGGTAAATTATTATTTTCTACTACATTTAAGCTATTGCTTTTTCTAGCTTTAAATATATCATTAAGATTATATTTATTTTTTATTTCTTCTTGATATTTATATTCATTTTGTTTTAGTATAACATTTAGTTTTTTCTTTTGAGTTTCTGTTGCAAAATAGTCTCTAAACAATATAATTATAATGCTATTTGTTTCAATAGAAATGTTTTGTTTGTCCAAAGGTATATCAGGATTTATTCTAAATTTGTATGAAGTATCTTTATTAGCTTCAAAAAATTTTATTCTTTCTGTAGCAATTTTATTATATTCATTTTTGGGCAAATACTTTAATATTTCTAATACCTCCGTATATGCCTTTGCATACTTATCATTTGTCATTTTTTATTTCAAACCTCACAATTTTTATTTTTTTATTATAATATTTTCCAAAATCCATTTTTGGTAGAGCCAACTCTTTCAATTATACCTTTTTCTTTTAGGATTTTAATATTATATGATATGCCGTCTCTTGTTAAATCAAGTATTTTAGCCATTTCTACTTGTGTAATAGCTGGATTTTTCATAATTAAATTTATTATTTTTTCTTGTGTAGTCTTTTGTGTAGTTTCTTGTGTAGTTTCTTGACCAGATGTTACAATCATTCCATCTACAGCTTCATTTATAACTTTAAGCATAAACTCAATAAACTCACTTGAATTTCCTGCATTATTACAATTTTGAATTGCTGTATAATATTCTTCTTGATGTTTCCTTATTATACTTTCTATTGGAATATATTTAAACAAGTCTTTCCAATGTGCAAGTATTGCTGTTTGCCATAATCTTGCTGTTCTTCCATTTCCATCTGAAAAAGGATGTATAAATACAAATTCATAATGAAATATAGAAGATAAAATCAAAGGATTAACATTTTCTTTAACTTCATTCATCCATCTAAATAAGTTATCCATTAATTCTGGAGCCATTCTATGAGGTGGAGCCATAAATATTTGAACATCCCCATCATAAACCGCTTCTCCATGATTTCTAAATTTTCCGCTATCATCTTCAATAGCAAAAGTTAGTATGCCTTGTATCTTTTTTAAATCATCTACAGAATATGGATTCACATTATCAATTTCTTCATAAGCTTTATATGCATTTTTAACTTCTTGAATGTCTTTTTGTTCTCCAATAACTGCTTTTCCATTTATTACTGCTTCAACTTGAAACAATGATAATTGATTATTTTCAATAGCTAAAGATGAATGTATTGACTGTATTCTTGTTTTCCTTCTTAAAGTTTTCTTCAAATCGTAGTTCTTCTTTAATTATTTTCATTTCAAGCACCATCCTTTCTTTCTAAGATATTGGATGATGTTTTTTGGGCAAAGAAAAAAATCATACAACTACTTGAATGATTTTTAATCTATCTGTTAGTTCGAACAGATACGTCATTGGTGCGGATGAAGGGACTTGAACCCCCACACCGAAGTACTGGTTCCTAAGACCAGCGCGTCTGCCAATTCCGCCACATCCGCATATTTACTTGACAATGTATATATTAACATTTTTTTAATACTTTGTCAAGTGAATTTTAAAAATTTTCACATTTTCACAAAATCCGCTTCTTAGTCTTACTAAATCTTATCTTCCTATATTTCCATTGGGTTAACATGTATAACAGTTAAATATATTTCATCTAATTTATCTATCTCTTTCTCTAATCTATTGGCAATTTCATGACTCTCAAAAGTAGACATATTACCATCTACGTATATCGTAAAAGAAATTTGGTATCTATAGCCAACTGGTGTTGCATTAAAGTGTTCTACTCTCTTTATTTCTTGATGTTTCTTAATTATCTCCATAACTTTTTCTTTGCTTTCAATACTAATAGATTTGTCCATTAATACGTTAAAACTTTTCTCAAATATTTTTATTCCTGTCCAAAATATCCATAAGGATATTCCTAAACCAACAGCCCCATCAAACCATGTAATACCTATTAAGCCTAGTAATGATGCAATAAGGTTAAATGTTGTAACAACACAATCATTTATATGGTCTTTTGCATTTGCCTCTAATAAGATATTGTTATATTTCTTAGCCATTGAGTGTGTGTATATATATAACATAGCTTTTACTAATATTGTTGTAAGACACACTACTACGAGCCACCATGAAAATGCATATCCGTTTTGAGCTATTAAGGCCTTTATAGAGCTTTTAAATAATATAATTGATACAAGTATCATTGACATACTTACAATCATTGAAAATATGTATTCTGCCTTGCCATGTCCTAAATTATGATCGTCATCTTTTGGTTTACTTGCAATCTTGTTTCCTATATATGTCATAAGTGATGAAAATATATCTCCCGCACTATTCATGCTATCTGCTATCATAGCTTGACTTCTTGTTATTATACCTATTATAACTTTTATTATTAATAGAAAGATATTTCCTATTATACCTAAAACACTTGCTTTTTGAGTTGTTTTAAATCTATCTTCCATTATTATCTCTCCTTTAGCTAGCATTTAAAATTTCTAGCTTTTCATACTTATAATCATTTAATAAGCCAGTATAAATCACTTTTGCATTATTAAGCATTTCAAAATTTTCTGGTCTTGGCATTTCTGGTAAACATATATTAACGTTTGCATTATTAAGCACATATTTTATAAACTCTGCACAGTAAAAGTAGTTTTCTCTATGTATTTTTTTATTGAACAAAATATATAAAAGCCCTAAGGTATTGAATTTATAATTTGTTTTATTTTTTTCAAATTTTAATATCTCTTGTTCAAGCTTTTCATATTGGTAGTTAGTTATTTCTATATAACATATCATTGCTTTTGTATTTTTAAAACGTTTGAAAGATCCTTCATTTTGTTTTTCATGTACGAAGCCCCCTATGAAACAATTGTATGGATGTAGCCTACTAAAAGAGTACATTTTTGTTAAGTTTTCATCTAATGATATCGATACATGTGTATATAATTTTTTAGTTTTAAATTGAATTATCTTTCCTAAAATTGTGCCAGAATATGTTAATACAAAATATATTTTCTTCATTTACATTCCTTCCTTTAAATTAATAAATCTATAATTATTCCTGCTGATACACCAACTAGATAAAGTATTCCTAGAATTTTAAAATTGTCCTTTTTATCTTTATTAACTTTAAACAATATTAAAACTCCTATACCAGAGTTTACAAGTAGCCCTGCTATCATAGGGCCAAGTGTAATTATCTTTTCTAGGTATAATTCAGTTAGTATTATTGAACTTGCACAGTTTGGTATTACCCCAACTAAGGCAGCAAGTAATGTTCCTACTACAGGTACATTTACTGCAAAGCCTGCAATTTTTTCTTCGCCTATTACAAATATTATAGAATTTATAATTAAACTTACTATAAAAATATATATATATATTTTTAGTGTGTGATTAATTGAGGATTTTAGAACTCCTTCCTCATCACAATTGCAATTTTCATTTTCACATATAGAGTGAATTGAATTTTTATCTTCTTTATGATTTTTACTTAATAAATCAATTCCTATTCCTATTCCTATTCCTATTCCTATTTTTATAATTAATATTTTTATTATTAAAAAGACATCTGCACCTTCAGATATTAATATTGGTAACATTTCATCAGATGTTGATAAAAATATTGCAATTAATGTTCCTCTTGTTATTATTCTTGCTGCATAAAAATTAGCCGCAATTGCTGAGAAGCCACATTGTGGAACTACTCCTAGAAGTGCTCCAAGAAGCGGTCCAAACTTTCCAGATTTTTTTATAAGTTTTTCTGTTTTTTCTCCAGCACTATGTTCAATTAATTCCATTATTAAATATGTTATAAATAAAAACGGAATTAACTTTATACTATCAACTATTGTATCTTGCAAAACTCCAAACATTTTTCTCCTCCATTTTACGTTGTTATTATACTATTTTAGCACATTTTAAGCAAAAATACTATTAAAATGTGCTAATTTGTCTATTATTTTATATATTTTACTTCAAATGAAGTTCCTTCACCGTACTTTGTTTCAACCTTTATATATCCATTGTTTTGTTCTATTATTGCTTTTGCAAGTGGCAAGCCTATGCCAATGCTATTCTCACTACTATTTTTTGTTTTATAAAATCTTTGGAATATGTGTTTTAAATCTTCTTTATCAATTCCGCTTCCTTCATCTTTAATAATTATCTTCAAAAATAAGCTTGTATTTTCAACTGTTATATATATTTTAGAATTCTGTTTGCTGTGTTCTATTGCATTTTTCAAAATGTTTGTTAAAGCTTCTTGTTGCCACTTATAGTCTGCTATAAATGTAGCGTCCTCATCAACATTAGTTATTATTTCTATATTCTTCAATTCAATTAAAATAGCCAAATTTGAAACTATATTATCAATTAAAGCCTTTGCATTAATCTCCTTGTTTTCCATCTTAATTGTTCCTGCATCAAATTTTGCAATTTTTAAAAGCGATATTACAAGAGAACTTATCCAATCTATTTGTTTACTAATATCAGCTAAAAAATCATCTCTTACAGCTTTTTCCATGTCTGGGTTATCTTGAATATTATCAAGCATTATTCTAATTGATGTAAGTGGAGTTTTTAATTGATGGGAAATATCAGCTATTGCTGTACTTAAGTTTTCTTTTTCTTTCTCGCTTATTTCTGCTGTTTCTTTCAAGAGAACAGTTGTTTTATATAATTCATTTCTAAGTTTTGAAAGTTCTCCATTATCATTTTCTTCTATTTTTAAAATGTAGTTTTTGTTGTTAATTTGCTTTATATATTCGTTTATTTCGGCTATCTTCTTTTCTTGGGTTATAACATAAATTAGATATATTCCAAGAGATATTATTCCAAAAGTTATAACAAGCAAAATGTTTTGCTTTTTGTTTGTTTCAATTTGTTCACCTAATGTTTTTATGTATGAAATATCTGGAGTATAACCATATTTCTCCAAAACACTACTTTCAGATGTTTCATCATTTTTTAAAATTTCCAAAACCTCTTCTTCAGTAATATCAGGATATTTTTCAATTACTTCGCTTATTATATTATCTATTTTTGTATTTACAATCTTTAAGTATTTTCTATATTGAATGTTGTTTATAACCCCAAATATGCCTGTTGATACCATTATTACAATTATTCCTAATATTATTGTTTTTCTGAAATTTCTATTTTTAAATATATTCACTTAATCTTTGCCTCCTGGTATTTGATATCCTATTCCTTTTATTGTTTTTATACAATCCGCTTCTCCAAGTTTATTTCTTATTCTTTTTATATATACAGTAAGAGTATTATCATTTACAAAGTTTCCAGCAACATCCCATATCTTTTCTAGAATCTGCTCACGAGTTATGGTTTTGCCAATGTTCATAAATAGCAATGCTAAAATTTTATACTCTAATGCTGTTAAACCAATGTCTTTGCCATCTACCAAAACAGTCTTTTCATCTAGGTTTATTTGAATGTTATTATATGTAATCTTATTACTTTCTGTATTAAATCTTCTAAGCACATTGTTTATTCTGGATAATAACTCTCTATTTCTAAAAGGCTTAATGATATAGTCCTCTGCTCCCATGTCTAACCCTTTTACAACATCTTGTTCCTCATCTCTTGCAGTTAAGAAAATTATAGGAGTGTTTGTATATTTTTTTATGTACTCACACATCTCATACCCACTACCATCTGGCAAGGTTATATCTAAAACAGCTAAGTCTATATCTTGCTTTCCTATAACATTCATAGTTTCTTCAATGTTCTTGCAATCTATAACATGAAATTGCTCCTGCTCTAATAAATATTTCAAGCCCTTAATTATGGCTTCGTTATCTTCTACGATTAAAATTGATTTCATAAATTACCTCTTTTAAGAAATATTATAGCATATTTTAGTAGAATAGTATAGGGCAAGCTAGTTGCCTGCCCTTAATGGTTATATATTATCTTTCCTTATTGTTTCTATAATATTTTGCTTGTTTATTTTGTTTAGTGAATATTTCATTGTTATTCCAACTATTATAAATACAAATACTATTGATATTAATATTGCTTGGTATGGAAACATGTATCCTACGTCTACGCCTTGTGCAAAAGCTTTATATACTCCATAAGAACCTAATATTCCTAGAGGTATGCCTATTAGCAGTGATTTAGCTCCGTACATTATGCTTTCTAGTCTTATCATTTTGTTAAATTCCTTTTTAGACATTCCTATTGATTTTAACATCGCAAATTCCTTGCTACGAAGTATCATGTTTGTGGTTATAGTGTTAAATATGTTTGTTACTCCTATTAATGTTATTACTGATATAAAGCCATATAAGAAGATTTTTATTACTAGAACTATTCTTCTTTGTTGGTCTATGTAGGTATCATAATTATTTACTACAAGTCCTGTATATTTTGTATTTGTTTTTATTAAGTCGTTTAATGTGTTTTCTAATTCTTGTGCATGTTTTGAGTTAATTAATAAATTACTTAATATATATGAAGAATTTTCTACATCTTCTCCAAGAACTTCTTTCACAAAGTCTTCTGAAACTATAATTACACCACCAGTGTAGTACATTTCCTCTTGCCCCATTGGTTTATTATTATCTGTTACACATTTTGATATTGTAATATTATATGTTTTTCCCTCTCTTGCTACTTCAACTTTATCATTTGGTTTTATTTTGTATAATCTATCTATTGTTTTACTTCCATCATCATTGTATCTAATTTCATCATCTTGTAAAAGAGCTACTGTTTTATAGTCATCTGGGTTTAGTCCAAGTTCTTTTATATAGTTTTTAAAGTATTCGTTATTATATGCAACCAAAGAAATTGTGTTATCTCCATAAATATTCATTTGGTCTTTTCCAAATTCACTTGCATATTTCATATTATTAAAATCTAAACTTATTTCATAATAATATGCATAATTATCTACATTATCTAGTTTTGCAAGTTCTTCGTAGATTTCTTCTGTGCCATACGCTACATACATATTGAATTTAAAGTCTTTGTAATAAAGTCCTGATACTTTTGTACCTAGGTTCAATATGCTAGATAGTGATATAAATATGAAGATACTTACTACTAATGATATTACGGTCGTTCTATATTTCTTTTTGCTTCTCTTTAAGTTTTTGCTTGCAATTACTCCACCTATTCCAAAGATCTTTTTTGTAAGGCGTGATGTTCTTAGTTTCTTAGCTTTTATTTTTATATCTTTGTTTCCTCTTATAGATTCAATTGGTGAAATTTTTGATGCTCTAATTGCTGGTATTAAGCAAGATAAATATATTGTAATTAATGAAATTACTATTGATATTACTATTGCAAGTGGATTTATGCTGTATATAAAGCTTACATTATTTAGCATATCTACTAATAAATAGTTTACCACTTGTAATAAAATCATTATTGCAACTATTCCTAAAATTATTCCTAAAGGTATTGCAATTAAGCCAATCATCATTCCTTCAACTATTACATTTCTTTTAATTTGTTTTGATGTTGCACCAATACTTGCAAGCATTCCATATTGTCTGTTTTTTTCGGCTACTGATATGCTAAAGCTATTTCTTATCACGAATACACTACTTACTACAATTATAGCTATAATTACGCCTGCTATTGTATATAATACACTCAACATGCTTTCACTCATAACACCTTCGAATCTTAAAAGTTCTGTGTTTATGTCTATTTCATCTAAAGACATTATTCCGAAAGTTTTGCATATATCTTTTGCAATTTCTTCATATTCTTTTGGGTTTTTGTATAATACTGAAATATCTATTTTCTCTGGAATTTTATCCATGTGTGTTATAACTGTATATCCTGGTGATGAAAAGTCTTCTCTTGATAATCTTTGCATTATTCCTACAATTTTATATGTTTTTTTAGTTGTATTTTCAATATGTTCAGTTTCTTCAATTTTTTCTGTTTCCTTTTCTTCTAAATCTGTTTCATCATCATAAACTATTAGTGAATTTCCAGTAAGTAATGGGTTACTTTCATTTAATTCTTCCCCATCTGATGATACTCTTTTTCCAACATCTAAAGTTATGCTATCTCCAACATTTAGAATTACTCTACCATTTGTTATAATATGCTCTGAAATTACTATTTCATTTGAATTTTCTGGAAGTCTACCTTCTGTAAGGTTTACGCCTAAGTTCTTTAATGCCTTGTTATCATATTCTAAAATATGTACATAAGGCTTATAATCATTTGTAGAACCCTCTAGGTTCGCCCAGCCGACATCTCCTACTAAATAATAATCTTTAATTTTTTGATTTTCACTTATATATTTTAGCTTTTCTTCTGGAATATCATGAAAAGCTACATGGTAGTTTCCATCTTGCACTTTTATGGCATTTATAAGTGATGCTCTAAAACTAGAAACTAAACCTGCAACTCCACAAATAAGGGCAGTTGAGAGCATGATACCTATTATAGTAACAGTTGTTCTTTTCTTGTTTAGTTTCAAATTCTGAATTGTAAACTTATTTAAAATACTCATCTCTAATTCCTTTCATCTTTTATAATTTTACCATCTTCTATTGTAATTACTCTTTCTGCCTCTTTTGCAATTTCTAGGTCATGTGTGATTATTATTACTGTTTGATTAAACTTTTTGTTTGATAGTTTAAGAAGTGATATAATCTCTTCACTTGCCTTTGAATCTAGGTTTCCTGTAGGTTCATCTGCAAGCATTATACTTGGGTTATTAATTATTGCCCTACCAATTGAAACTCTTTGTTGTTGACCACCTGATAATTGGTTTGGTAAGTGTGTTTTTCTGTTTTCTAGTCCTAGTGTTTTTAGCAATTCTTGTAATCTTTGCTTATCAACTGCTGTACCATCTAAATCACATGGTAAAGTGATGTTTTCTTCTACATTTAATATTGGTATTAGGTTATAGAATTGATAGATTAGGCCTATTTGTCTTCTTCTAAATATTGCTAAATTATCGTTATTTAAAGAATATATGTCTTTTCCATCTATATACACTTTACCTGATGTTGGTCTATCTACACCACCTATTAAGTGCAATAAAGTTGATTTTCCACTTCCACTTGCTCCAACTATTGCAACAAATTCTCCCTTATTTACAGTAAATGAAATATTATCAACTGCATTGATTTTTGTTTCCCCTTTACCATAGGTTTTAACTAAATTTTCAACCTTTAAAATTTCCATAATTAAAAAACTCCTCTCTTTTTATTAAAATTATTTTATCATTTGAAAATGACTTTAAAATGACTTTTATAAATTTTCGCTTAAAATTTCATCAGCTTTTCCTTCACTTAGTTTTCCATATTTTATCATCTTATCAATTACTTGTTTTTGGCGTTCTCTTGCAAGTCTTGGGCTTACTTTTGGGTTATATACAGATGGGGCATTGGGTATTCCTGCAAGCATTATGCTTTCTCCTTCTGTTAGGTCTTGTGGTTCTTTATCAAAATATCCTAGAGAAGCGGATTTTATATCATAATAGCCTGAACCATAATAAATATAGTTTACATATAGCTCTAAGATTTCTTCTTTGTTGTAATTGCTTTCTATTTTCTTTGCCATAAATACTTCTGTAATTTTTCTTGTTAGTGTTTTATCTTGTGTGAAATACATGTTTTTTGCAAGTTGTTGTGTTATTGTGCTACCACCTTCAATTAATTCTCCTGCTTTAATATCATTTAAAAGAGCTCTTCCTATTGCAATAATGTCTATACCTTTGTGATCATAATATCTATGGTCCTCAACAGCAATTACAGCATCTTTATAGATATCTGGAATATTTGATATTTTAGTATAACTCTTTTGGCTTCTAATCTTTTGAACCATTTCTTCTAATGGCTTATCATCTAATGCATTCTTATACATTTTATATCCTTGACCTATATAAATTGCCAAAATACTTAATATAATTAATATTAGTATTAATAATATCTTTTTAAACTTCTTCATTTTTTACCACCTTTATTTTTTCCATATTATTTTATCATAAATATATTAACATTTCAAAGTGACTTTAAAATGACAAAAAAAATAAATCTTCAAATAAATTGAAGATTTTAAATAAATTTTTGCATAAAAAAATCTGGCAACTACTTATCTTCCCAGCAAGGTAACTCGCAAGTATTTTCAGCATCTGTGAGCTTAACTTCTGTGTTCGGTATGGGTACAGGTGGTTCCTCACTATCATTGTCACCAGAAAATCTTTAACTATTGTATTCGGCTTTTCTTGCCTTTTATGCTCTCTCTCCTTCTGCTTAGCACACTCAAAAATATACAGATAAATTAATTACTTCTAAACTATTTATTCTTTTACCGATTTCTCAGCTTGCCAATTTCTTGGTTAAGCCCTCGATTTATTAGTATTGGTTAGCTTAGTACATTACTGCACTTACACCTCCAACCTATCTACCAAGTCGTCTTCTTGGTATCTTACTACCTTACGGTATGGGATATCTTATCTTAGGGTGGGCTTCACACTTAG
>CAZTBY010000025.1:0-12854 GCA_964612395.1 uncultured Clostridium sp.
ATTGGATAGTGACAGTCTATTGTTGGTATATCTATTTGACCTATTGTATAATATTCTGTTCCATCTTTTGCAGTTACTTTTTGTTCTTCTTCAATTTGAATTTCCCTTTCTACCATTACTTTTTCTATTTCTGTTGAGGAGTCTGTTGCCCTATCTGAATTATCTTCTGATCCGTTCAAAATTAAAACAACTGCTTGTTCCTCTACTACTATTTTTTCTGGTTGAATTTGCATGGCTCCTAATATTTCTCTAGATACAGCTTCACTTTTATTTCTATCATAAGCTGAGCAAATACCATATGTAGATAGACCAATAAGCGCAAAAACAGATAAAAAGAATTCTATTTTAAATAGCTTCTTTTTTCTTTTCATTCCAGGTGTTACATATAATTTTTGAGTTACTAAAATTTGATTCATTTTTACCTGCCTTTCTTTTTTTATTTTTTTCCTTTTTTATTGTATCACATTTTTTTTAATTTTTCAACTACTTTGACAATACTTTCTTTAGGAGTTGATGCACCTGCCATAATTCCTATTCTTACGGAACTTTTATTTTCATGATTTTTTTTGTATAGGAATTCTTGTTTTATCTCAAGTTCCTCTGCTGTTTCAACAAATAATACATAACCACAATGTTTTTTTGCAAGTTCATATAACTTGTTTGAATTAGAGCTATGTTTTCCTCCTACCACTATCATTATATCAACGTTTTTTGCTATTTGTTCAGTTTCTTCTTGTCTCATTTTTGTAGCATTACAAATAGTGTTTATTACTTCAATATTTGAAACTCTATTTTTTAGTATATCTGCTATTTTTTCAAAACTTTCTAGACTGTATGTTGTTTGTGATATTAATAAAATATTGCTTAGTTTTGATTTCTTAAATTCGCCTATTGCTTTTTCTATATTTTCTTCATTTTCTAATATGTAATAATGCTCTCCACAGAAACTTATAGTACCAAGCATTTCTGGGTGGTTTTTGTCCCCTGTTAATATTATATAAAAGCCTTTTTGAGCATATTCTTCTGCAATGTTATGTATGTGTAAAACTTTTGGGCATGTTAAATCTATTAATTCTATTTTCATGTTTTCTGCTTGTTCATATATTTTCTTTTCCACACCATGTGATCTTATAACTGTTTTTCCTTTAGCTTCTGTAATATTATTTATAAAATTTATTCCTTTTAGTATAAGCTTTTCTGTAACTTGTTTATTATGTACTAATTCCCCTAAACAATATATTTCTTTATTTTGTTCTAATGCTTCTTCCGCCTTACTTACAGCATTTTTTACTCCAAAACAAAATCCCGCAGTTTTACCTATTATAATTTCCATTTTTTTACCTCTTAATTATAGTTTTAATATTTCTTCTTTTAGAACTTTAACTATTTCTTCTTGCTTAACTTTTCTTATAATCTCGCCTTTTTTAAATAGTAGTCCTTCTTTTATTCCCCCTGCAATGCCTATATCTGCATGTTTCGCTTCTTCTGGTCCATTTACTCCACAACCCATTACTGCTACCGTAATATTTTTGTGTATGGTTTGCAAAAAGTCTTCTATTTCATTTGCTATTGGAATTAAATCATATTGTATTCTTCCACATGTTGGGCAAGCAATTAGTGTTGGAGATTCGTATAATTTGCAGTCCTTTAATATTTCCTTTGCAACTTTTATTTCTTTTACTGGGTCTGCAGATAATGATACTCTTATTGTGTCTCCTATGCCTTCTCTTAGTAATATGCCTAAGCCTATACTAGAACTTACTGTGCCACTAAATTCAGTTCCTGCATGTGTTACACCTAAGTGTAAAGGATATTTTATTGTATTTGCAGCTTCTTCATAGCTTTCTATACATAAGTTTAAATCTGATGCTTTTAATGACAATGCTATATCATAAAAATCTAAATCTTCTAAAATTTTTATATGTCTTAACCCACTTTCTACCATTCCTTTTGCAGTAGGTTTTCCATCATATTTTTGTAAAATATCTTTTGGCATTGAACCACTGTTTACACCAATTCTTATTGGAATTTTTCTTTCTTTGCATGCATTTACTACTTGTTTTACTCTATCTATTGATCCTATATTTCCTGGGTTAATTCGTATTTTATCAACTCCAGCTTTTGCCGCTTCTAAAGCTATTCTATAATTAAAATGTATATCAGAAACTATTGGGATGTGTATTCGTTTTTTTATTTCTTTTATAGCTATCGCATCTTCTTCGTCTAAACATGCTACTCTAATAATTTCACAACCTGCATCTTCTAATTTTAAGATTTGCTCTACTGTTTTATCTACATCTTTTGTTTTTGTATTTGTCATAGATTGTATTACAACCTGGTTTTGTCCACCAATTTGAACTTCACCTACAAATATTTTTCTTGTTTCATTTCTCTTTAACATTTCATTCACCTTTTAAGTTTTTTCTTTTTATTGTTCAGGCTTTAATTAATAATTCTCAAGTAGCCAAAAACAGGAGTTTTGTATTTAGAGAAAACCGAATACCCCCGAAGTGCTTCTTTAGGCGTCTCCAGCGTGGGTTCTATTTTAAATAAATACAAGAGCTCCAACGAGATTTGGCGGACTTTTAAAGAAATTCCTGAATACTAATATTTTATCATTAAAATTTCGCAAAATCAATTGTTTACTGCAAAATAACGTGATATAATAGTATTAGTTGGAAATTTATGGAGGTAACTATGAGCAATAATGTTGTTGAAATAGACAAACTAACAGATGAAGCAAAAAATAAACTAAGAAATTTTGATGAGTTAGAAGCATACTTTTTACTTTGTGAAATTTTTTCTAATGCTCAAACAACAAAAGATTATGCTAGATTTCAATCTGACCTTGCTGAATGGAAAAAACGTTATCCTATAGATTTGTTTGGTGATGAATTAAAAAGAAAAATTAAATATATGCTTAGTAAAGAATTTATAGAAACTGTTTTAAAAGATTTTGCTGTGTTTGAAGCATTATCTAAAAAAGACCCAGCAAAAGGTTTAGAAAAACTTCGTGATGTGTTAAATAAAGCTGAAAAGCATAAAGATCCTAAGCAGTTAGATAACGACTTAGAAAAATTATATAAAGAATATCCATTAAATTTTTTAAAAGAAAAATATCCTCATGTGGTAAGTCAATTACTTAGTAAATCTAATAGAACTAGAATATTAGAAAAATTCGATTCTAGTCTTGCTTATAAAGAACTTACCTCTATTGTTGATCAGCCCAAGAAATTTAAAAACGAGGAAGAATTTAAAGAGGCTATTGCGGAATGGCAAAAATTATACCCTCCTCAAGATTTTTATGATGATTTTAAGGCAGATGTTGACTGTAAATTATCAACTGTTTTAGATGAAAAATTCTTAGCTGATAATTTTAATAGCATTTCAGAGTTAGATTTAACTAATGGCCAAGTTATAACTATAGACCCCGTAAGTACTCCTCTTGTAGTACAAGATGCTTTGCATGATTTCTTTAAAATTGCTGATAAAAATGTAGGAGATGTTAATGGATTATTTAATTGGACTTGCAAATATAGTAAATATATTAACCTTTTAGATGATGATGCAAAAGGTGCAATTGTAACAAGCCTTATGTCTAAGTTTGCTTATGATCTACCACCTGTTGGTACAAAATACCAAATGCCTAAAATGGATACTAATGTTAATGATTTGTTATCTTTAAGTGAATATAATTCTATAGATGATACTAAAAAGGAAGTTGTCATTCAGCTTTTAGGTATACTTTCAACAGAACAAGAAATTACTTCTGAAGATAAATATAGGTTAAATATTATAAATGAGAATGTTTCAAAAGCTAAAGCTATAAAACGAGCTAAAATTGAACCAAAGCTGGAACTTTTTATGGAAAAATTTCCAGAAAATAAATTAACCACTTATGAATTAATTCATTTAGAACCAGAAAAGAACAGTGAAACAGAAGTAACAATTCATGTTGATGAAAATATCAACGATGTAGCAGAGTCTAAGGATGATGCTGAAACTAAGCCAGCTGATTTTGCTGAGTCACAAAAAAATGTTAAATCAAAAATCAATTCTGACGTTAAACTTGAAGAGAAAACTGAAATTGAACCCAAAGTTAAACCTGAAAAAGTTGGAGTAGAAAACATACCTGACTTTAACCCTAAAAAAGATGAATCTGAAAACAAAGAAATTCCTGCTTTAGAACCAGAAAAAAACAGTGAAGTTGAAACAAATTTAGAGCCAACCCATAAAGAAAATTTCGAGGAGAAAACTGTTCCTACTATTGAAACAGATATAGAACCAATTGTTGAATCCGAAGTAACCCCAGAATTACAGCCTAAAAAACATAAAAGAAAAGGAACTTCCTCAAAACCTGCTGTAGAAAAAGGTACAAAGTTTTCACTTGAAAGAGAGGAAATAATATAAGAAGGTTTTTTTATCGAGGCTGCTGAAAAATTTTTTCGGTTACTTTTTCAGCAGCCTCTTTTTCAGCCCCTCTTTTATTCTATAATTAAATATTTACATTTTCTTTTTATTTATATCAAACATTTTAAACCTTGAATCTAAATATGTTCACAAGCTACAATATGTCATTATTGATTATTATCGCTTGCTTTTTCTTCGGCTATTTTTTGTAATGCTTTATCAATATCTGTAGCTTTTATATTTCCTTTTATTTCTAGGTTTTTAGTATCACCATTAAATTCTGCTGTCCTAATTATTGATGTTAAATTTTTCAACACGTCTCTATCAAAGTCATTGTTCTCATTTGAAATTTCAAAACATGCTGTGTACATTGAATTTAATTCTGTTAGTACTAGCAATTCATTTTTTCCAGATATTTTAATTTCCATTATTATAAATTCAATTTCGTCAATGTTTTCTACTGTCGCATTTGAAACTGTAGCATTATATGAAGATAAAGACTCAGAGAAGTAACCACTTAAAGAACTTTTGTTTTGTTTTAATTGTTGATATGAGCCTTTTTCAATACGCATACTAACCACCCAAGTTGCTAAATCATCATATATATATAACATATCATTTGTAGCATCCGTTATATATATTAAATCATCTGGTATATATAATTTAAACCCACCAAAATTCACTTTATATGTTGATGAATTTCTTTGAGTATTTGAAGTTGAGGTTGTTCCATAATCACTAGTTTGAGACGTAGTTGATGAAGTTACTATATTAGTTGGATTATTGGCTATTTCAGATTTATTGTTGTCTTTATTTACTGTTGAAACAATCAAATATATTACAAAACCTACTACCGCTATGATAGCAACTATTACAATACAAGTTTTTACTACACTTCCGTTTCCTCTATTATTTCCATATTGTTGTCCATACATATTAGATTGTCCATAATTTTGTGAATTTGGTCTTTGTATATTATTATTAATTTGTTGATTAACTGGTCTATCATAATTATACATTTCTCCATTGTTACTTTGCATATTATTACCTCCTTTCTTTTGACTTGGGTTTCCACATTTTGGGCAAAAAATATCTTTTTCTCCTAATTCTGTTCCACAATTATTGCATTTCATTTTTAAAATCTCCTTTCAAATTTATTTATTTAACATTAATATCAAAGTTTGTTAGTGTATTTATTAATTCCTCATTTATTTGATTTTCATTTGCTTTAATAATTATTACTAACTTTTTATTATCTTGCAAATCATAAAATAATACTTTCTCGTTTGTATAAAACTTATACTTTAATTCATTGCTGTCTGTCGATTCACTTAATCGTGTATATCCTCTATTATATACTACAAATTCTTTGTTATTTGATGTAATATCACTTGCTTGTGAAAAATTTTTATACTCTCCTAAATTCTTATTGATATTACCTTCTAATATTTTTAATTCGCTTTCTATTGATAAAGATGTAACACTATATTCAATTTCATATTTCGCTATTGGTACTTTTTCATAATAATCTGATATATAATTTCTTGTTTCATAAAGATTTGTATCTTTATCAATCTCTTGATAGCTTTCTGGTAATTTTAAGGTAATTTCTTCTGTTTTATCATATGAGTAATCCGTATATTGTTTTAGTTTTCCTATTAAGAATCCATTTTCTTTTTCATTTCTTACATTACTTGCTATATTTTTATAATTTTTTATTTTTATCATTTCAACAAGTTCTTTTGGTATTCCAACACCGTCTGATTCAATTTTTATTATAAAAATATGATTTTGATTTAATTCATAAACTATAGATATGTTTTCATTAAGCTTGTTATTTCTTAAAAACTTAATTTTATATATATAGCTTAATGGGCTTTCACCAAATTTATCCAATATTTCATTTTCTTTACTTAAAGTTGTTAAATTGTAATCATCATATATATTTGCTGTTTCTTCCCTATCTAAATATTCATATATATTTCTTTTCATTATACTCGTTTTAAGTGTTATATTAGAATTATTAGGCAAATTATTTATTCTATATGAACCATATTTACTATCATAATATGTATCTTTAAATATATCTGGAATTGAGTATTGTACTAAATAGTTTGAAGATGCAATTTCACAATCCTTTGTATTATTTAATAGAGTAGATACATCTGATTGTTCTGTATATTCCATTTCTTTTGTTTCAATATTTATATAAGTTTCAGCATCAAATTTAATTTCTTTTAAAGTAAAACTATAAATAATGTTATTTACGCTATCTAATAATATATCAAAATATTCATATGTAGCTTCGTATGTAAATATAACTAATCTATTCCCTTGTTTGTAAAGGTATATTGATGCTTGATTTTCATCTGTTTCAAATAATATTTTGTACCCATCAATATCTTGATTTGTTATTTTGGTTTGTTCTTTATATATTAATTTGTAATTATTATTTTGTTTTTGAATATTATATAGTAAACTATCAAATATCTCATCTATTGTTCTATATTGTATTTCATCTTCTAGTTCACTTATTTTTATTTCCATTTTACTTTTGCTCTTTTTATGTATTAAAGATGTTTCCAATTCGTTGCTTTTATCAAATTTCCATGTATTATCATATTGAAATGAATAGTTGTTATTACTAATTTCATGTATTTGATTTTTATTATTAATATATCTATACATAAAACATATCAAAACTCCTACAATAACCATAAATAGTGTTATTAATATAGTTAATATACTTTTTTTATTCTTTATCAAAATTTCTTTCATAATTTCACCATTACTACTATTAAGTAATCAAATTCTTTCATAACTATTATTTGATATTTTTCATTATCATAAATATATTTAGAATCTGATATTACCTTCTCTTTATATCCTTTGTTTTTTAAATTTTCCCTATATCCTGATGCAAACTGCATAGTATCTATAAAATTAGGAATATCATTTTTAAATCTTAAACTAATAATTTGATCTTTATATGAACTTTTTATTAGTTTCAACTCAATCATCTCTTTAGCATTTTCTACATTAGCAAATTCCTCTAATTTATTTTGTGGAATATTGTTTGATATATTCTCATCAGCATATTTTATATAATAATTCTCTTTAAGTATATTAAATGGTATAGCCTTAATATCATTATGGTTTATTTCTGAAAATTTATTATAATACTCTTTTAAAATATCAATATTGGTAGCAAATGATATACTGCTGTTTAATATTTTGGAATTTATCATTCCAATTAATTTTCCATCTACATTAAAAATTGGACTTCCTTGTAATTCCTCTGTTATAGGTAATGATGTTTGAATATTTTTATCTGTAGATGTTATAATACCTTTACTAGAAGTTAGTCCTACACCTGTTTTGGTATTTATTGAAATTATTGCATCTTCCTTTTGAGGTCTATTCGTATCTTCATATTGTATTTGTTTCGGATCATTTGTTTTTACTTTTAATATTGCAATATCATTTTCAATATTTACAGTAACAATTCCTTCAATTTCATAAACATTCCCCAAGCTATCACTTATTATTATATTTTGAGCTTTAATTAGTGATTGTTCTATATAATTATATGTGGTTACTATTATACCATCACCTATAAAAAATCCATTTGCTGAAGCAACTGTTGCTATATTATATGTTGAATTTAAGAAAACTATTTTATCTTTATTATCTTCATATACTTTATTTAATATTTTATCAGTTATGTTATCTGCTTTTTCAAAATTATATATATTTCTTAATTCTGATCTATAATCTGAATTTTTAGATAATATTCCTGTTTTCTCATCATTACTTTCCACATATTGTTCAATATCATCATTTGTTTCTCCATATAAATACAATAATTTATATTCATCGTTTAGTTTTTTAAAATAATAATATAAAGTTAGATCTGTTTGTACAATATTATAATTCATTTGATTATTACTATCTTGCTCTTTCATTTTTACATTTGGCAAAGTAATTACACTTATAATTATTTCTTCATCTACTTTTGATACACTTATTTTACCATAAGAATTATATTCAATTTCTAATTCGTTAAGTTTTAAAAACATTCCAGGCACAGATATTCCTGATAAAATATCATCTTTGTATTCTTGGCTATTTTCATCAAGCCCTGAGTATGAATTTTCATCCTTCGGAATTTCTGGATTATATCTTAGTTCTAAATAATCTTGGTGTCTTTTATAATAGTTTTCTCCACTTTCTTTTTTGCTATTAGCTTCTCCTAATAATAAATATGTAGTTTTCTTTGTTAATCCTTTTATTTCTTCTGTTTCATAGTCAGTATCATTTTTATTAGAGGTTATTTCATATTTTTTATCAAAATTAGATGTTAGCATTTCTTCCTTATTAACAAACAAAAATGTTTCATTATTAATATTAATTCCATTTGTTATTGCTAATGATATAGTTCCAATTACTATTGTGAAAAGCAAGGGTATAACTATTTTAATTATATTTTTCTTTAACATTTTACCCTCCTATATATTTTTTCAATACTTCTACTATATATATACTAGCAATATTAGCTTTATTTCCGTTCAAGTAAACATCGTGAAAAGCTTCAGCAACTGTTTCATCATAAATATAATTACCTGCTGTATCCTTTGCTAATGCATATTTTGATATTTGTCCTCTCCATTCATCAAATTCCATATTTGGATTACTAGATAAGTAATTTTGATATGCTTCATCTAACATTTTTTTAGAAAATGTACCATTTCCAAAATCTTTATATATATCATAGTAATTTTGTATCTGATTATCTCTTATTATTAAAATAGAATTAGTTGAGTAATAATTTAATAATGCTATAAAAGATAGGTAATGTCCAAACTCATGAGCAACTGGAGAATACTTAGTTGCATTTTCAGGAAAATGACCTGTTTTTGAACTTGTTTTAACTGCAGCATCTATTCTTTCTGGATTTAAGAAATATTTAGCATTTAATTGAACCTGCGTTTTTATTACCCAAGGTCTCGTTGTACTAGTATTAGATGTTCCAAAGATAAACATAGGCATAAACAAAGCTATTACACCAGATTGCGACATATCTAAATTTGTTAATGTTAAATTAGTTAAATATCCTCTAGCTCCTGGATAATCTTCATATATCTTTTTTACAACATTTTCTAATTCTTTTGCAAACTCAACATCCATTTCCTTTAAATTTACTGCTGTAATTGAATATTTACTTATTATTTCATTTTCAATATCCATAATTTCTTTTGGATAATCGCTTGTTTTCTGATTAATAGAATCTTGGTTTATTAGTTTTTGAGCATCATCTATATTTTTTACTGATATACCAGAATAAACATTATCGGTTATAATTGCAGTACTATATTTTCCTGTTTTTGAACCTGAATTTGCACTAGCTTGTACAACAGAAGCTTGATCTGTATTAGTATTTTCTATATTACTTTCAGAAAAATAATAATTATTTTTATTGTTATTAGAAATAATAAAATATACAAATGCTCCAATTATTAAAACTATAATTAATATGGTTATTAAAATTGGTATTACAATGTTCTTCTTATTAACATTTATATTATAATTAATGTTGTTTTTTTCATCATCAGTTGGAACATTGTGTATTAAACGATTTCCACATTTATTACAAAATTCTTGATTTTGAGCTACTTCATTTCCACATTTATTACAAAACATAATATCTCCTAGACTTCCCCCCATTTTTCTATAATTGTGAATTATTCTTTATTATTTCAATTACTCCACTAAAATCAGTCATAAATGAAACATCGCTTTGAGGTTATGTAGTCATTAAGTAATACATTTTTGTGTTTGAAAAATAACATTTCATTTCTCACCCCCATTTACCAATTTTTTTCTACTTTATTGTAATCAAAATTACCATAATTTTTGTATTTACTCTCGACTTCTCTTTGATCTTGTAATGCATTTTCCTTTATATCTTGCATTTTGCTTTCTATTGTTTCTGTTTCATTAATTTCTTTTCCTTCTTCCTTTTCTTCTGCTGTACTATCAGAACTTGAATTTTCTAATTTTTTTAATCTTTCGATTTCCTTTTGGATATCTTTTTTTAATTGTTCTGATTTTTTATTATGTCCATTATCATTATCTTTGTTTGCACATCCTTTTTCTGTTAAAGCTTCGATTGCTTTTTCATATGTTTGTATTGCATCTTTTATACTCTTGCTATCACTCTCATCAACTTCTACTGTTTTACATATCGCTAGAGCATAGTTAATTCTAATATTACATTCTTTATTTTTAGGAATTATTCCTTTTAATGCTTTTTCATATTTCTCTATTGCTTCTTCATATTCTCCTTTTTTATAAAGAACATTACCATAATTATAGTGTGCTATATATTTCTGTGGAAAATTAATATATGTTAATGCTTTAGCATAATCTTCATTATACTTATTATTGTTATAATCATTTATTAAAAAGGTATTTAACAGTTGATTATATATTAATTTTATAGCTGCTAATATTAGTATAATATATAAAGCAATCATCACTTTTCTTTTCATTAAAAATTCCATTCCTTTCTCGCTTCGTTCAAAGGCACACATAGTAATGAAAGATATTATTTTTTCAAACTATTCTCCTCTTCTGGATTATAAAGTTTATTGTTAATAATACTACTAAAGGAATTGCAAAGTAAAAATATATATCTTGATATAATTTTACTTTATCCTCTGTTGATTGAGCATTGGTTATTTGCTCCTTTATACTTTTTAATTTATTATTTATATTATTTTGTTTATCCATTTGTATATAATCAATTCCTAAATCTGCCGAAATTTGCTTTAGATTTTTTTCATCTAATTTTGAAAGTGCTGTTACTTTTTTATAATTATTATCATAGTAGTATTTATAATAGTAATCGCTATTAGGATCATCTGCATAAGTACTATTCACCATTTTTCCACCATCTGTTGTTCCATATCCTAATACTCCTCCTTCTGAAATATAGTTTTTTATTTCAGAAAATGAATTTAGGCTTTCTCCTTCTTTTGTTATTTCACCATCTGTAATAAAAAATACTACGAATTTTGTATTTCCATTTTGTCTTCTGCTTTCATCTTCTAAAGTCTTTTTAAAAACGTCTTTTACTACATTTATAGAAGTTCCCTTTGCATAAAAATCATTTTCTAATTTTATTGACTTTATTTCTGCTTGAACCATATCTGAATCTGTTGTAAATGGTATAATTCTTTGAGCAGTATCTCCAAATGTTATAATAGAAAACTTGCTTCCAGATAATTCATCAATTATGTAACAACAATCACTTATTACACCTTCCATTCTTTCTTTATTCCCATTATAATCTAATGCTCTCATACTAATACTAGTATCAATCACAAATAGTACACTTAAATCTAGGTTTAATGCTGTACTTTCACCATTTGGTATCATAAATCTAAAATTCATAATAAACATTACAGCAACTATGGAAATTTTTATACTAGAATTTACAATTTGCTTTTTTATTAACTCTTTTTGTCTATCTGTTTTTTCTTCATTTTTTTTATTTGAAATTTTTTCTTTAAATGGCTTATCAAAAAGTATTAAAAGTATTATTACTAAACAAATCATGCTCATAAGCCATATTGGTATAATTGGGTTTATTATCATATTCTAATCCTTTTCTCTATAAATATTGAAATTGCATATAATATTACTACATTTATAAAAAATATTTCTGGATGATCTGTAACAAATGTTTTTTTACTTGTTTTTAATAATGATGCTTTAGTTTCTTTTATTTCATTTATTATATTTGAAGACATTTCATTTAGGTCACCTGTATAGAATTTACCTCCTGCTGATTGTTCAACCGCTCTTCTATATGCTGCAATTTTTTCTTTTGACGTAGATTTATTCATTTCAACTGTTGGACAATATGCATATAAACTAATGCCATATTGTTTACAAAGTTTACATGCTTCTTCTAGTGAAACCGTTTCTGTTCCTGACACATCATTGTCCGTAGCAAATATAATGATTCTTGTTCTTTCATGGTCTTTTTTAACATCTGGGAATGAGAATATCGTACCGTGCAAGTCCATCTCCTACCAGTGAACTTCCCCTTACTTCATTATTTGCTACTGTTCCACCATACCAAAATGTAAATGCATCCATTCCATCTTGACTCTGCGATGTTGGAACATATCCATTATTATCAACAACTAGTTTCAGTTGTTGTTCTATTGTGCCAAGTCTTTCTTTTATATAATCATAATCATCAGTTAATGGACAATATACTATAGGAGCTGTATTATATATTATAATTCCTATTCTATCACCTTTAATATCAGGAAGTATTTCTTTGAATTTTTTTACTAATTCTAAATTCACTTCACATTCTGATACCGATATATCCAAACTAATAAGAATATCTCTATTGTATTTATCTTCAC
>CAZTBY010000026.1:0-12676 GCA_964612395.1 uncultured Clostridium sp.
CTGTTGATGTATGTATTCTTCCACTACTTTCTGTATCTGGAACTCTTTGTACTCTGTGAACTCCACTCTCGAATTTTAATCTACTATAAACGCCCTTTCCTGTTACCATGAAAGTTACTTCCTTGTATCCGCCCATTTCAGTTTCGTTTTCGTTCAATATATCTATTTTCCAATGTTTTGTTTCTGCATACATTGTATACATTCTAAATAATGTTCCCGCAAATAGTGCCGCTTCTTCTCCTCCTGCACCTGCTCTAATTTCACAAATTGTGTTTTTATCATCATCAGGGTCTTTTGGAATTAATAGTATTTTAAGTTCTTCTTCTAATACTGGTATTTTTTCTCTTAATTCGTCCATTTCAGCTTCTGCAAGCTCTTTTAGTTCTTTATCACTTGCCATTTGTTTTGCTTCATCAAAATCGCTTTTTGCTTTTTTATATTCCCTATATTTTGCAACAATATCTTCAAGGCTTGCATGTTCTTTCATTAATTTTTGCCACTCTGATGTTCTTGCAATAACCTCTGGATTGCTAATTTGTGCTGTTAATTCGTCATATCTTTTTTCTACGTCTTCTAATTTTTGTAACATAATATTCTCCTAACATTTAAAAATCAAATATTATTATACCACACAATATAAAAATAGTCTAGGAATTTTACAAAATTCCTAGACTCTCCAGATTTAGACCAAATTGATTGCGGTTACCCCATGGCTTTCGATATGGAGTAAATCTCGAGGGTTAAAATTTCCCCTCTCGTCCATTTTATACACACCAAAACTCATCGGTTTTCCAACCATAATTTTAGGTGGCTTTTTATCTGCCAAGAGTAGTGTGCCAAAAATGGTTCCTGCCACAAACCATATTCCATGGTCCTTAAAGAACTGATATTGCACATCGTTTTCAGTATCGACTACAACTGTTCTATCCTCCATTTTTGTTTCCTCCAAAATATTAATTTTGATCAAATAAGCCTTATTACTTATTTGAAAGGATTACTACAAAATACAAGTACATTATATTACTATTTTCGACATTTTTCAACATTTTTTCAACAATTCCATAACTTTTTTGTATACATAAAAACTACCTACTATAAAAATGTCTCTATTACTATATTTATCCATTGCTTCATTAATAGCATCTTCTAAACTTTTTGTTTTAGTCCTTTCTTTTTTTATATATCTATTTGCTTCTTCAAGTAATACCTTCTTAGCAACATATGGTTTTTCCGGAACTCCATCTGTGAAATAAAATATTGCTTCTTTATCGCTTGATAGCTCCTCTATTATTGTATTATGGTCTTTTGTTTGCAAAATTGATATTATATATACATGCTTTTTTTTGCTATAATATTGCTTAATATTATCTTTTAAATTTTGAATTGCACTTTCATTGTGACCACCATCAAATATGACACATGGTTTTTCATTTATTTTTTCCATTCTTGCCTTATGAATGACAGTCTTCAAGCCTTCTCTTATCGCTTCTTCTGGAATTTTGAAACCTTTACTCCTTAAAATATCAATAGTTTCTAAACACTCCACTGCGTTCTGTGTTTGGGCTTTTCCTTTCAAGTTGATTTTTATATTCTTGAATTCCTTATAATCGAATTTTTGATAGTTTTGATTATAACTATAATTTGTAATTTCCTTTGCATTAATTAAATGGAGTTTATTATTCTCTTTTGCACATTTTTCCTGTATCACTTCTGTAACTTCTGGAATATCTATAAAAACTGTTTCTGAATTTTGTTTAATTATTCCTGCTTTATGTGCTGCAATTTCTTTAAGTGAATGTCCTAAAATATCCATGTGATCATATCCAACCTTTGTTATAACTGAAACTAGTGGTGTTATTATATTTGTGCAATCAAGTGTACCTCCTAAGCCTGTTTCTACCACAGCTATATCACAATTTTGCTTATAAAAATATATAAGAACTAGCGATGTTATAACTTCAAACCATTTTACAGGTATTTCATGTGTTTGGTTATATTCTGTAATTACACTAGCTAACGGCTTTAAAATTTCTTCTACCTCTTTATTTGTAATTGAATTGCTATTTACACATATACCATCATTAAATGTCATTAAATGTGGAGAAACGAATTTCCCAACTCTATATCCAGCTTTTAGTAAACAGCTATTTAGCATCTCACTTACGCTTCCCTTGCCATTGGTGCCAGCTATGTGTATGCATTTTAGCTTTTTATGTGGATTATCAAACTTCTCCATTATATATTCCATTGCCTCTAAAGTTGGGTCTTTTGTAAATTTATCAAAATGTGATAAATATTCTTCTATATCCATCGTTCTCTCCTTTAAATTTATTTTCGATTTTATATTTTATCAAATTTTTAGGAGATATACAACAGTTATTTTACTTATTTATCAAGTATATTGCCAAATTCAAGTATGAGGCAAATATGACCCATAATAAATATGGAATTTGTAAAAATCCTGCTGTTTTGTTTTTCTGGTAAAACTTAATTATCATTATTATTACTAAAATATCAAGTAGTATTATCCAAAAAAATGCAAAAAGTCTCCATTCTAGTGTAAAGAAAATTATTGACCACATTGCATTTACAAAAATTTGTAAGTAATATACAAATTTAATATCTGGAGTATTTAAGTTTTTTTTCTTTAATATTCCATATGAAATTCCCATCAACACATACAAAATTGTCCAAACTATTGGAAATAGCATACTTGGTGGCGATAAAAATGGCTTTTGTAAGGTATTATAATCAATTGAACCAGATATTAATAAACCTACAATTCCACCCACAATTATAGGTATTAAAATTGATTTTGTAAATATTTTTAACTTTGACATAAATCTTCCTCCTTGTTACTATTATATTTGTTTTTGCATATATTATTCTAGGTGATTATTATGTCTATAACTTACACTGATAGATTTTATACTTCTGATTTACTTTATAAAAATATTCGAGACTTATTAACAACATATCCTTTTCTTCAATCTGAAACCATAGGCTTTAGTGTTCTTAGAAAACCTATTCCTTATGTTAGACTTGGGCGTGGTCCAAAGCATGTTTTCTATTCTGCTTCTATTCATGCCAATGAATCTATTACCACTAATGTTCTTATGAAATTCATTGAAGATTTCTGTATTGCTTATATGCGGAAATGATGAAATCTTTGGAATAAATGCAAGGACAATTTTTAACAACTCTTCAATTTATATTGTGCCAATGTGTAACCCTGATGGAGTAGATTTAGTAAATGATGCTTACCAAATTCGGAAGTACTACATATTCAAGAGCTCAAGATATATCCCAAAACTACCCTAATATTTCCTTTCCTGATGGTTGGAAAGCAAATATTAATGGTGTTGATTTAAATTTGCAGTTTCCTGCACGGTTGGGAAGAAGCTCGTAGAATTAAGTTCTCACAAGGTTTTACTTCTCCTGCACCTCGTGATTTTGTGGGTTTTGGTCCTTTAACTGAACCAGAGGCTTTGGCTTTATATAATTTTACTCTGGAAAATAATTTCAATTTAATTTTAGCATATCATACTCAAGGTAAAGAAATTTATTGGCAATTTCAAAATTACGCATCAGAAAATGCTGAAGAAATTGGAAGCATTTTTGCAAACTTAAGTGGCTATACATTAGCTGATGTTCCATATAATTCAAGCTTTGCAGGATATAAAGATTGGTTTTTACAGCAATATAGAAAACCCGGATATACCATAGAGGCTGGCATTGGAGAAAATCCTCTCCCTATTTCTCAATTTGATGAAATATATAATAACAATATTGGAATTCTTGTTATAGGTTCTGTTTTATAAAAAAGTGAGCCCCCACCAAACAGGTAGGGGCCTTTTTTTGATTTTAGTGCCAGCAATAGACGAACCTTGGTCCATCTTGTCTCAGGAAAAAGCCTTCTTTTTGAAGCGAAACGGGTGGAAGGCAATTTCTGCCAAAACTGATATAGGTTCTGTTGGAACCCATTGCTGTATGCAAACATGCGTGCAGAATCTTTTCTTCCTGATGACCCATAATAGCTTCCTCAAAAGCCTTAATGAGCTCCTCGGACTTCTTCATTGAGATTTCATAAAGCTGGTCTGCTAATTTCATGCAATGTTCCCTCCAAAAATATTTTTTCTTGATGAAATATTAAAATGTAAAAAGGGAAATATACATCAAGATATATATATTATAACACATTATGCACTATTTTGTCTACTTTTTGCTTAACATTACTTCTATTTGGATTTCTTTGTTATTTCTATTTACAGTTAAAGTTGCCTTTTCTCCTGGTTTTTTTCTATAAATATAGGTTCTTAGTTCAGTCATTCTATTAATACTATTTCCATCAATTTTAGTAATAACATCTCCTGTTTTTAAATTTGTTTCTTCTGCTGGTCCATCTTTTGCAATTTTTACAACATATATTCCTTCGTTGAAAGAAACATCATTATTTAAATATTTAATAACCTCTTTATCGTATGCAAATATTCCTAAATAAGCTTCCTCAAATTCCCCTTCGTTTACCAAACTTTCCACAACTGGTTTAAAAATGTTAACTGGTATTGCAAAACCTATTCCTTCAGCTGTTTCTATTTTTACTGAATTTATACCTACTACTTCCCCTTTTGTATTTATTAGTGGTCCTCCACTGTTTCCTTGGTTTATACTTGCATCTGTTTGAATTAAACCTTCCATATAGCTTGAGTTTTTATCTTCCTCAATTTTTATTGTTCTATTTAATCCACTAACTATTCCTTTTGTAACGGTTCTTTGAAATTCTATACCTATTGGGTTCCCTATTGCATACACTGTTTCTCCTATTTTTATATTATCCGAATCTCCCAGTTGTAAATATTTTAAATTATTTGCACTAATTTTCACTATTGCTAAGTCTAAGTCGCTATCTGCCCAAACGATATTTCCATTGTAAACCGTTCCATCTTCCATTGTAACATAACATGAACTATACTTATTTCCTGCTAAATGCCAGTTTGTAATTATATGTCCGTTTTCTGAAATAATCACACCTGTTCCAAGCTTTAAATCTTCTGTTGCATTTGTTTCCAAAATGTTATCTCCTTTATTCTTTATTTTAGAAATTCCTACAACACATTTTGTAACTTTTTCTATTGTGTCTGTTATATCCTCTGTTTTTTCTTCTTGATTTGTAGCAAGTCGCACTGCTGTATTATTACTCACATTTGGATTCTGACCATTTTCAACATTTATATTTAAATACATTTTATACAAAAAAATTGTACTTACTGATGCTACTATCATAAGTAAAACTGTATACATAATATATTTGAATTTACTTTCTTTTTTTTCATATCTATACATATATTTCCTCCTTTGAATATTCTTTCCTTTTTACATAAAAATTAAACTCCTTTTATTGATTTATTTTATGTTTAATGATATACTAATATTTAGGAAAAAATGTCGTGAGGGTAGTAATTATGCAAAAAAATATGTATGATTTAACAAATCCACAAAAGTCAATTTGGTACACAGAAGAATTTTTTAAAGGAACACCTATCGAAAATATTACTGGATCTGTAATTATCCCTGAAAAGGTTAATTTTTCGCTGTTAGCTGAAGCTATTAATGTTTTTGTCTCTAAAAGCGATAGTTTTAGGCTTAAATTTTTTATTGATAAAAATCAAGTCAAACAATTTGTTGAAACATATACAAAGTTTGATGTTGAGATTATAGATGCTTCATCAGAAGAAGAACTTAAAAACGTTGAAAAAACTATTGCTTCAACTGCTTTTGATGTTTTAAATTCGTTTCTTTTTAATTTTAAACTAGTTAAGTTTCCAGATAATCATGGTGGATTTATAATTAATATGCACCACTTAATTTCTGACGCTTGGAGTGCTGGTCTTGGTGCCTCTGAAATTATTAAGATTTATACTCGTTTAGTAAACAAGGAACCTATTGACGATATTACCTACCCTTCTTATATAGATTATATTACGTCTGAAGAAAAATATTTGCAAAGTGATAAATATAATAAAGATAAATTGTTTTGGAATGAGATGTTTCAAACAGTACCAGAAATTGCTTCAATTCCAAATATTGGCTATTTTACAAAAAATAACATTGCTGGTAAATCTATAAGAAAGCAATTTATTTTACCAAATGATTTAATACAAAAAATAAATGATTTTTGTAAAGCTAATAAATTTTCTGTATTTAACTTTTTTATGGCCATTTTCTCAATTTATATTGGAAGAACCTCAAACTTAGATGAATTTGTTATTGGTTCACCTATTTTAAATCGTGGAAATGTTAAGGAAAAACATACTTCTGGTATGTTTATTAGTACTGTCCCTTTAAAAGTCAATATTGGAAATAGCATATCATTTTCTGAGCTTGCAAGCAATATTTCATCTAATTTGTTTAGCATATTTAAACATCAAAAATATCCTTATTTATCTTTACTTGAAGATTTAAGGCATATTGATAGTACCATTCCAAACTTGTATAATACTTTAATATCTTATCAAAATATTAGAAGTACAGCTCAAAGCTCTGAAATTCCTTATGATATTAATTGGATACCAAATAATTTTACATCTGATAGCCTAGATATTCATATTTACGATATGAATGATACTGGAAATATGAACATTGCTTATGATTACCAAATAGTAAAATATTCTGCGCAAGATATTGAGAATATTCATAAAAGAATATTATTCATGATTGAACAAATTCTAGACAACGCCGATATTCTAGTAAAAGACTTAGATATTATTACTGTTGATGAGAAAAACAGAATTATAAATGACTTTAATAATCAAAAAATCGAATATGATACAACTCAAAACATAAAGGAAATCTTTGAAGCACAAGCTCAAAAAGCACCAAATGATATTGCTGTTGTATTTGATAATGATGCTTTATCTTACAAAGAATTAAATGAAAAAGCAAATTTTTTATCACATTACCTAATGAAGCATGATATAAAAAAAGGCGATATTGTGCCAGTTTTAATGAACCGTTCAACTGACCTTATTGTCTCAATGCTTGCAATTATAAAATGTGGAGCAGTTTATCTACCAATTTCAATAGAATATCCTACAGAGAGAATTGAGTATATTCTAGAAAATTGTAATACAAAATTATTTATTACAACTAAAACAAACAATTTAATTAGCAATGATAAATTTGAAAAAATATTTTTGGATGACTTCAAATATTCAAGTAACTCTATTAAAAATCCTGAAGTTCAAATTTCATCAAATGACGTGCTTTATATAATTTACACTTCAGGTTCGACTGGAAACCCTAAAGGAGTTAAAGTTACTAACCAAAACCTTCATAATTTTGTTGCTAATTTCACAAATTATTTTGATGTCGTAGACGCCAGTGATAATTGCTTAGCTTCTACAAATATGGCTTTTGATGTTAGTATTTTTGAATATTTTACAACTCTTTTAAATGGTGCAACTCTTTATTTGTATGAAGAAAACACTATTAATGATATATTCAAATACTGCAGAAGCATTGTAAGGAACAATATTACATTATTATATATTCCACCAAATATTTTGGAAGAAGTTTATGCTATTTTATCAACTTATAGTTTTGTTCCAATTAAAAAGATATTAATTGGAGTTGAACCTATTGGTAGTGCTACAATGAAAAAATATTATAAATTCAACAAAAATATGAAAATAATAAATGCCTATGGTCCTACAGAAACCACAATTTGTGCAACTGCAAATGTTTTAGATGAGGCTACTATAAAGAATTATAGAGTTATACCTATTGGAAAACCTTTAGGCAATTTAAGGTTATTTATTTTAGATAAATATTTAAAACCTATGCCAATATATACACCTGGAGAACTTTATATTACTGGAGATGGTGTTGGAAAAGGTTACTTAAATAATAAAGAACTTACAGAAAAAAGCTTTATTAAATTACCTGATGAACTTTCTTCTAAAATTGCCTATAAAACTGGCGACCTTGCGAAATGGAATGACGATGGTACTATTAGCTTTATTGGAAGAAAAGATAACCAAGTTAAAATTAATGGTCACAGAATAGAACTTGGCGAAATTGAAAGCTGTATTTATAGATATCCAAATGTTGAAAAATGTGTTGTTACAATTGATAATAATCAAAAAATTATAGCATATTTTTCATCTGAAAAACCTGTAAATATTGCTGATTTAAAGGCATTTATGCAAAGAAAACTTCCTACTTACTTTATACCAAATTTCTTTGTACCTGTTGAAAAATTCAAGCTAACAGCAAATGGAAAAGTAGATAGAAAGGCTCTTGCAAAAATAAAAATAAATACTGAAACCACATATGAACCACCTAAAACAGAATATCAAAAACAGTTAGCAGAAATTTTTGAAACTGTTCTTGGAATTTCAAAAATAAGCATTACTGATAATTTCTTCGAAATTGGTGGAGATTCATTATCTGCAATTAAGCTTCAAATTGAGGCATTTAATAAAGGTTTAGATATATCTTATAAAGATATATTTAATTACCCAACAATTAAATTACTAGCTGAAAACACATCAAAATCAACTGATGAAACACAACCTGAGCCAGAGGAAGTTTATGATTATTCAGCAATTAATGAATTAATTGAGAAAAATGTAAATCCAAATAAAGCAAAAATGAAGAAAGACAAAGTGAAGAATATTCTTCTTACTGGTGCTACTGGCTACATGGGAAGCCATATTTTAGATAGTTTACTTAAACATACTAAAAGTAATATTTACTGTTTAGTACGTGCTAAAAACAATAACGACCCACAAACAAGATTGCTTGACATTTTAAAATTTTACTTTGGTAATAAATACGATAAACTAATCTTCAAGAGAATCTTTGCTGTTGAAGGTGACGTTACAGATGCAAAGCTTGGACTTAATGATTTTTATTATGAGGAACTTGGTCAAAGTATAGACTGCGTTATAAATTCAGCTGCAGTTGTTAAACACTACGGAAATTCTAGCGTGTTTAATGATACAAATATAGTAGGAACACAGAATCTGATTAATTTCTGCTTGAAATTTAATTGTAAGTTGATGCATCTATCAACCCTTAGCGTTTCAGGAAATATATTTGATAAAAAGCTTGAGGTTCAGCCAAGTGAAGTAGTTTCTTTTACTGAGAAGAATTTATACATTAATCAAGATTTATCAAACATATATATAAAAACAAAATTCCTTGCTGAGAGATTAATTTTAGAAAACATTATAAAAAATAATTTGAATGCAAAAATTATTCGTCTTGGTAATATTACAAATAGATACTCTGATGGAGCTTTCCAAATAAACGTATCTGAGAATGCATTTTTAAATAGAATTCATTCTTTCATACAAATTGGCTATGTTCCAGAAAGTTTAAGAAAATACCCTATTGAATTTTCGCCAGTTGATTTATGTGCATTGGCAATAGTAAATTTAACAATTTATCAAAATCCATTTACTATTTTCCATGTATTTGATCAAAATTACATTACTTTTGAGCAATTGGTAAAAGTGTTTAATACACTTCATGTTAAATTAGATTTTATAGATGATAAATTGTTTGCTCAAAAAGTTGAAGAATTATCTAATAATCCTGAAACTAAACATATAATTTCTGGCATTATTAATGATTTTTCAAGGGATAAACACATAAAATATGTGTCTAATATAGTACTTTCAAATTCTTTTACAAATAATTACTTAAGACGTATTCTATTTAGATGGCCAAAAATCAATGAAAAGTACTTGAGTAAATACGTGGTTTATTTAAAAACCATAGGTTACATTAAATTTTAGGAGGTTTTAAATTATGCTTGCAAGTGTTCAAATATTATCTGGTCTTGTAATATCTGCCTTATTAATATTAGCATTACTTATCTTTATGAAAAAGCAAACAAGACAAACCAATTTAAAGAAATCATTTGTTTTTACTTTAGTTTGTTTGCTAATCTGTACTTCTGGTTTGATTTCGCAGATTTTACTTAGTAAGCCTTTAAATATTTCTCCAATATATTTTGATTATTTTGTATATATTGGAACATGCTTTTTACCAGTTGCTTTTTTGATTATGAGTTTAAAATTTACAAAACCAGCATCTGGCGTAAACACACAAAAATTAGCCCTTTCACTTTCCATCATACCTATTTTATGCTTAATAGGTCTATGGACAAATGACTTTCATCATTTATTTTATATGAAATACTCAATATTCCTTTCAGAAGGAGTTTATGGACCATTGTTTTATATAACTAGCATTTATACATATTCTCTTTGTGGAATTGCTTTAATATTTTTAGCAATTTATAGTATTAAAAATATTAAATATTATTTTTGGCAATCACTATTTATATTTATTGGTGCACTAGTTCCTATTGTAGTGAATTTACTTGGAGTTGTTGGTATATTTAATCTATCTATCTATATTACTCCTATGTGCTTTTCTATTACTATACTTTGCTTTGCCTTATCTATTTTCAAATTTGGTTTTTTGAAAATTACACCTATTGCACTTAAGAAAATAGTAAATAGAATTTCAGATTCATATATAGTAATAAATAGCGATTTAAATATTATAGATTTTAATGAGCCTTTTATAAAAACTTTTAAATTATCTGCAGATGAAATTATGGGGAAAAGTTTATTTGAAATTGAACGTTTTTCAAAAAATGTTCCAACACCAGTAAAAAAGAAGGTTGAACATGCAATTCAAAAAACAAAATCTGATGATTCTACTATAATTATTGATGAGTTTTTTGAACCACTCGATAAATATTTTCATATTGAAATAAATAGAATAACAGAAGGTAGTAATTTCCTTGGAACACTTCTTCTTTTCAAAGATGTTACACAACACAAACACGATTTACAGACTATTAAAAACAACCAAGAAATTTTAATAGAAAGAGAACGTTTGGCAACTCTTGGTCAGATGATTGGTGGAATTGCTCACAACTTAAAAACTCCTATAATGTCTATATCTGGTGCTGCTGAAGGAATACTTGATTTGGTAAATGAATATAGAGAATCTATTGGAGATCCAGAAGTTACTATTGAAGACCACAAAGACATTGCAAATGATATGGAAGAATGGATAAAGAAAATTCAAACACATTTATCGTATATGTCTGATGTTATAACAACTGTTAAAGGACAAGCTGTTGCTTTCTCTGATAATGCAACATTTACCAGTTTTACTCTTGATGATTTAACAAGACAAGTAAATATTTTAATGAAACATGAACTTAGTCATGCTCTTGTTGAATTACAAGAAATCATAAATCTTCCTCCTGATACTGTTGTTAAAGGAAATATTAATAGTTTAGTGCAAGTACTAAATAACATTATTTCAAATGCAATTCAGGCTTATGATGGTAAGGTTGGCGAAAAAATTATATTGGATATTTATAAGGAAAATAATTTGCTTGTAATTAAAATTCAAGATTTTGCAGGAGGAATTCCAGATTCAGTAAAATCTAAATTATTCAAGGAAATGACTACAACAAAAGGAAAGAACGGAACTGGACTTGGTTTATTTATGTCTTACTCTAATATTAAAGCTCATTTCAATGGTAACATACGTTTTGAAACTAAGAAAAACAAAGGAACATCATTTTATATTGAAATACCTACATAGATTATATGAACAAAGGAACGATTTTAAACCGTTCCTTTTATTTTATTTTTTATTCATTATCATCAAATGCTCCAAATAGTTCATCAAATTTTGCTTCTAACTCCTTTTGTAAATCATATGTATCATTTGTTTTATTCTCTTGTTTTTGTGCTTTTATTGGTGTCTCTTTTGGTTCTTTTTCTCCTTCAAATAGATTATCATTATCTAATGTTGCTTTAAATGGAGTTGATTGGGGCTCTTTTGGCTTATTTGCTGGTGTTTCTTCAAATAAATCGTCTAAAGATTCTATTTTTGTATCAACTTCTTTTTCGTCTTCCTTCTCTTCTGCATATGGGTTATATGGGTTATATTTTCTCCAAATTCCCCTATCTATTGATGGAACTTCATTATGGCTACATGCATATTTTTGTACCAATTTTTCTGTGCTATATTTAAAGTAATAATATTTAGGTGCTTTAATTGGCTTTATTCCTTTTTCTAAAATAATACATAAGTCATTGTCTAGTCTTCTTAATTCGTCTGGTGTCATTAATGCTCTTGCCATAATTTGGTCTGACTTGTTATATCCTTGCCTCCACATGTTTTTATCTTTACTTACAGACCAGCTTTCATGAGCAATTGTTTTTTCTCCAAGTTCTTTAGAAAAATATTCAACTGTTTTTTGTGAGTTACTTCCTAAGAATATTGTTGTATCACAGTTACCAATAATAGTTTCATGCGATTTCTCATATACTGCCTCTAATTGGTCTAAGTTCTGTAATATAACGCTAAAAGATATTTTCCTACTTCTTGATGTTGATATTTTTTTATCAAAATCTGGTATTTTACCAATATTTGCAAACTCATCTAATATAAAGTATGTTGGTTGTGGCAAAGCTCCTCCACTCTTATCAGCAAAATCGTATAATCTTTGTATCATTTGTGAAAAGAATATTGTAAGTAAAAAATCATATGCTGCATGTGTATCTGATGATATTACATATACTGCTGTTTTCTTTCTTCCTATATCTTCAAAATTTATTGTGTTTGTTGATGT
>CAZTBY010000027.1:0-12665 GCA_964612395.1 uncultured Clostridium sp.
CTCTTAGAAGAACAATACAAACAATGGTAGAAGACAAAATTGCAGAAGAAATAATTGAAGGCAATTTAAAAGCGGGAGACAAAGCAATAATTACAGAACATGAAGAAAAATTAGTTGTGGAAAAAACATAGGTAAAATGTGGATAAAAATATTTATACTTGCTGCAATGGTAGCAATAGTTGCTATTATAAAGCTAATAAAACTAAAAAAGAAAAGTCTAGAGGAAGGAGAAAATAATGAAAAATTTTAAAATATCAAAAATAATATCAATTATATGCAGTATTATAGGGTTAATTTTATCATTACTTGGTTTAGTAGTAGGACTACAAAGCATTGGAGCACCTGGCTTCGGAGGTATAGGTGTGATATTTATACTGCCTTCAGTTATTGCACTACTTGTAATTTTATTTGATTTTTTAATAACATTAGGTAAAGTTAAAAAAGGACTAATATATTCTTGTATTAATAGCATAATTAAAATTGGTATTATGATATGCTTTATTCCAAACACAATCAGTGAATACAAATATGAAATGGAATTCGGAGCATCTAATTTTGAATTTGATATAATTGTAATTGTTGCATTAATAATAGTTACAATTCCATCTATTCTGAATTCAATTAAATTAGTTAAGTTAAAATGAAATAACTATAATATTTATTCTATTGCTGACAATGATATTACCAAATGATATGCTGATAGACTTGAATACACATTTGCAAGTTGCTTAAATATGTATTTCGATTTTTAATTTGTAACTTATGAAGAGGTAATTGATAATAAGTGAGAGGTATTGAATCAATAATTGGAATTGTTTGCTATACACAAATTTTACTCCCAAATTTAAAAATATATATCAACAATATCATGTACTTTTGATTATACTCTTTAATATAAAAAGGCTTATTTGATATTTCCTTAACCTTGTATTCTAGTTTTGTAAAAGTAGTAGGATATGTAATTTTGTATTCAGTAGGTATTACTACTTGTAAGTTGGTGTGCAAAATAGTTTTGATTTGTACTAATTTAACCTTATATTAAGATGTCGGTTAAATCTTTATTAGGTTATAGATTTTCAATTACTTTAAATTCAAACATGAAAAATCCTCCTTTCTAGAAAGAGAACTTTTAAAGTTTTATATAAAATAAAAACTTACGAACAATTAAGTCCGTAAGTTAATTTCAAATGGAGCGGGTAGAGGGAATCGAACCCTCGCTACCAGGTCGGAAGCATGGAATTCTACCACTAAATTATACCCGCAACTAATATAATTTTATCATATAAAATAAAAAAGTCAAGAATATTTATTGAAAAACAAGGGTCAATATGATAAAATAATGAATGATAAAAAAGCATAGGAGGAAGTTTATGAAAAGCGAAAGAGGTGTAACTCTAATAATTGCAGTAATGACAGTACTTTTGTTAACAATACTTGTAGGGCTATTAGTAACAAATGGTATGCAAACATATAGAAATTCAAAGGTCATAAAATTTCAAACTTATATGAAGGCAATTCAAAAAGAAGTTGATGTTATGGTAGAAGAACAAACGGATTATACTACAATTGGTTCAGCCTTAACCGATGCACAATTAGCAAAAATTCAAACAATTGTTAAAGCAGGAGGATGCTATACAAAAGAAGCTGATTTAGCAAATGCAAAATGGAGGTATTTCTCATCAAGTGATATAGCAGAATTATTTGGTATATCAGATGTATCAGATGATATTGTTGTAAACTTTGCAAATAGAGATATAGTAAGCTTAAACGGCATTGAAAAAGATGGAGTTACTCACTATTCTGAATACACTCTATAGAATAGAAGGGAAAAGTTTATGGGAAAAATAGTTTTATTAGATGATTTAACAATAAATCAAATAGCAGCAGGAGAAGTTATAGAAAGACCAGCATCAGTAGTAAAAGAATTAGTTGAAAATGCAATTGATGCAGGAGCAACAAGTGTAAGCATAGAAGTTAAAAATGGTGGAATTAAACAAATTAAAGTTATAGATAATGGTTCAGGTATTTCAAATGACGATTTGGAATTTGCTTTTGAAAGACATGCAACAAGCAAAATAAGAACAGCTGAAGACTTAGAAACTGTTAAATCTATGGGGTTTAGAGGAGAGGCTTTAGCTAGTATTGCAGCAATTGCACATGTAGAATTAGTAACAAAAACAGAAGAAGATTTTACTGGAAGCAAAATAGTTCTAGAAGGTGGAGATGTTTTAGAAAAAGAAGAAACAGGAGCTGGAAAAGGAACAACAATTACAATAACAGACCTTTTCTATAACACACCTGTAAGATATAAATTCTTGAAGAAAGATTACACAGAACTTCGGATATATAGAAGATACAGTTACAAGAATAGCACTTGCTAACCCAGGTGTTGCAATTAGGTTATCAAATGAAAACAAAACTTTAGTTAAAACAAACGGAAATGGAGATTTAAAAACAGTAATATATAGCTTATATGGCAAAGAAACAACAGATGGGTTAATCGAAGTTGAATACATGTATGAAGATATAAAAGTTACTGGAGTAATTGGAAAGACCGAAATTGCAAGAAGCAATAGATCTTACCAAATGTTTTTTGTAAATAAAAGATTTATAAAAGATAAAACCTTGCAAGCCAGTGCAGAACAAGCTTTTAAAGGCCTATTACCAATAGGAAAATTTGGATTTTTAGTTCTAAATCTTGAAATGGATCCAAAGAAAATTGATGTAAATGTTCACCCAACAAAACTTGAAATTAGATTTCAAGAAGAACAAAAAGTTTTCAAAGCAGTATATCATGCAATAAGAGAAGGCTTATTAAAGGGAGATTTAGTAAAAAATACAGAAAAAGAACAAGAAAGCCCAATTGAAGTTAGCACAACAGGACCAGTTCAAGCAATAACGATGGAGCAAACACCTGTGGCTGTTAAAACAGAAGTGAACGAAGAAAAAACAACAATAGATATGGGAGCAACTCAAAAATTTGAACCAATAGTAGAAGAACCAAAAGAGGAAAAAAGTTCAAAGGGACCAGGGCTTTTCGGATTATTTAAAAAGAAGGAAGAAATAGAAGAAAATGTTGAAAACAATGCAATAGAAGAAATATTTGCATATAAAAATAACGGACCATACATACCAACTGAAGAGAAAAAAACTGAGGAAGAAAATACTAAATCAAACTTGGATTTTGAAAAAATGTATAGTCAAACATTTGGAGTAAAAAAAGAAGATAATCAAGATGCTGAAAAAGTTACTGAATATAAATATGCGGATGCAAAAAATCTTTCTGTATTTGAAGAAAGCGAAGAATACAAGAATGTTCCAGCCTATACATATAGAGGAGCTGTTTTTTCAACATATTTAATAATTGAAATGGGAAATGAAATGTACATTATAGATCAGCATGCAGCACATGAAAGAGTATTGTACGAAGAAATAAAGAAAAATTATTACCAAACAGCAGAAAAAGAATCACAAATAATGCTTTTACCAGATATTATTAATTTATCTCATAAAGAAAAAGCAATAGTAAAAGAAAATGTAGAACTATTTAAAAAAGCGGGATTTATGATAGAAGAGTTTGGAGAAAATGCTATAAGATTAATTGGTGTTCCATCAATTTGTATGGAGATGGATACAAAAGAGCTATTCTTAGAAATTCTAGACACAATAGACACTGTTGCAATAACGGCAAAACAAGAGAAAGAAGATAGATTTATAGCAACAATAGCATGTAAAGCAGCTGTAAAAGCTAATATGGATTTGAGCAAAGAAGAAGTGGATAAACTAATGAAGAAATTGTTAGTTTTACCAAACCCGTTTACATGCCCACATGGAAGACCAACAGCAATAAAAATGAGCAAAATAGATTTAGAAAAAAAGTTTAATAGAAGAAAGTAGGAATAACATTGAAGCCAATTGTGTATGTAATTGGAGGACCAACTGCTTCAGGTAAATCTAAGCTTGCAGTTGAACTTGCAAAAAAAGTAAATGGTGAAATAATCTCAGCAGATTCTATGCAAATATATAAAGAAATGAACATAGGAACAGCAAAGGTAAATAAGAAAGAAATGCAAGGAATACAGCATTACTTAGTAGATTTTATATCTCCAGATAGAAGATATAGTGTATCCAATTTTAAGAAGGATGCTGAAAAAGAAATAGAGGCAATTCTTGCAAAAGGAAAAACACCAATAGTAGTTGGTGGAACAGGTTTATACATAGATAGTTTAATATATGGAATTGAGTTTCAAGATGAGGAAATAGACTTAGAGTATAGAGAAAGTTTAAACAAGCTTGCAGACAATGAAGGCTTAGATATTTTATATAAAAAAGCACAAGAAATTGACCCAGAAGCAATGAAAAAAATAAGTATAAATGATAGAAAGAGAATTATAAGGGTTTTAGAAATATACCATAAAACAGGAAAAACAAAAACTGAACAAGAGGTACAATCAAGAAAAAATGAAGTAAAGTATGAATATAAAGTATTTGCAATTACAATGGATAGAGAAAAATTATATGAAAGAATTGAAAAAAGAGTAGATACTATGATAGCACAGGGGTTAATAGAAGAGGTAAAACAAATTCTAAAAAAATACAATACATTCCCTACAGCAATGCAGGGTTTAGGATATAAAGAAGTAGTGGAATATTTAGAAGGTGTTTGCACAAAAGAAGAAATGATAGCAAAAATAAAAAAAGAAACGAGGCATTATGCGAAAAGGCAATTAACATGGTTCAGAAAGAACAAAGAAACAATTTGGCTAGATGGGGAAAAATCTACAGATGAGAATGTTTCAACAATACTGGAACTTTAAATGATAAAGGGGTGAATGCTAAAAAAATGGCAAAGCTTAAAGAAAAACAAAAGAAAAAAGCTACTAAAAAAGATATAAAAAAACCAAGCACGAAAAATGTTAAAGCAAATAAAATAAAACAGCATATTATGCAAGTTATTACATTATCAGTAATAATATTTTCAGTTATTTTCTGTGCGTACAAAATAATTAAACTTGCCATCAAACCAACAGATTCATTCCTTATAGAACAAGGAACAATATCGCAGGCAGAAAGTGTAATAGGTTATGTTATTAGAGACGAAGAAGTAATACAGATGCCAGAAGAAAACAAAAAAATGGTTCAAATAAAAAATGAAGGAGAAAGAGTTGCAGTTGGCGAAGAAGTATTTAGATATGAAGCAACAAACGAAGAAGAAATAAATTCAAAAATTAAAGATTTAAACAATCAAATACAAACAGCAATGGAAGGCCAAGTGGAGCTTCCATCAAGTGATATTAAGGCACTTGAAAAACAGATAGAAAGTAAAATAAATGGAATTAAAGATAAAAATAATTTACAAGATATAAAAGAATATAAATCAGACATTAATGGATATGTTACAAAAAAAGCAAAAATTGCAGGAGAACTTAGCCCATCAGGAGCATATATAAATAATTTAATAAATGAAAGAACAAACTTAGAACAACAATTAAAAAGCAATTCAAAGTATGAAAAGGCAACAATAAGTGGAATAGTTTCATATAGAGTTGATGGTTTAGAAAGTAAATTAACACCAGAAAATTTTGAAGAAATTACAAAGGAAAGCTTGGAAAGTCTAAACTTAACAACAGGGCAAATAGTTACAACAAGTGAAACAATGGGAAAAATTATTAATAATTTTGAATGCTATATTGCAGTTGTAACAAATTCAAATTCAGCCCAAAATGCAAATGTTGGAGATAAAGTAAAACTTCGGTTTGTCTGCAAATCAAACAATTCCAGCAACTATAGAACACATAAAACAAGATGGAAAAGATACTTTATTAATATTTAAAATCACACAAAGTGTGGAATATTTAACAAGTTATAGAAAAATTTCATTAGATATTATATGGTGGGAAGAAAGTGGTTTAAGGGTTCCAAATTCAAGCATAATATTTGAAAATGGACTTAGCTACGTAATAAGAACAAAAACAGGATTGCTAGATAAAATACTCGTTAAAGTAATAAAAGACAATAACAATTATAGTATTATAACAAATTATTCAACATCAGAGTTAAAAGAAATGGGACATAGTATGGAAGATATAAAAGACATGAAAAAGATAAGCATTTATGATGAAATACTTGCTGACCCAGATATAGAAGAAATAAGTAAAAAACTAAATTAAAAACAAGGTAATTCCTTTATTTAATGGAATTACTTTTTGTTTTATCCTAGGGTGTTTAAATTCTTTTCTTACCATGTTTAGTAAAACTTGACCTTTTCTGTATCCGTGAATAATAACAACTTCTTGAATATCTTCTGGTAAGGTTTCAAATAATTTATCCAAATAATATTTTGCTTCCAAAAGTTCCATATCATGTAAATCTATAGTAACCTTTTTATCTTCTGGAATTAATAAATCGTCTAACATGTTTTCCTCCAATAAAAATATTATACCATAAATAGAGAAGGTTGTCATGCTTGTGGGCTTTACTTTTTGAAAAAATAATGATAAAATTATTAAGGCTCGAATATGATTAATTAGGAGATGAAAATGGAAAGCATATATAATGAGTTAGTTAAAACAATTGATAAAGATAGAGTTTTAATAAATGAACCTATGAATAAACATACTTCATTTAAAATTGGTGGACCTGCAGATTTGTTTATTAAAGTAAACAATGTTGAAGAATTAAATTATATTTTAAGGGTTGCTAAAACAAACAATATAAATGTAACATGCATAGGAAATGGCTCTAATACTTTGGTAAAGGACAAAGGAATAAGAGGCATTACCATAAAATTAAATTTTAAAGATATTAATGTAAATGGCAATACAATTGAGGCTGGAAGTGGCGTAGCAATTCCTACCTTAGCAAAAAAGGCTTATGATAATTCCTTAAAAGGTTTAGAGTTTGCTTCAGGCATACCAGGAACTGTAGGTGGTGCAATTACTATGAATGCAGGTGCATATGGTAGCGAGTTTGGAGATATTGTTGTTTCTACAAAATATATAGACGAGAACTTGAAAGCACATACAATTACCAAAGATGAACAAGATTTTTCATACAGACATAGCTTTTTTAGTACGAAAAAAAATATTATTATATCTACAATAATAAAACTTGAAAAAGGAAACAAAGAAAAAATCAAAGAAAAAATGCAAAACGATGCTAGTAGAAGAAAAGAAAAACAACCATTAAATTTTCCAAGTGCAGGAAGTGTTTTTAAAAGAAAAAGTGAATATATTCCAGCACAAATTATAGACAAATGTGGCTTAAAGGGATATAATATTAATGATGCTTATGTATCTGAACTACATGCAGGGTTTATAGTGAACAAAGGAAATGCAACAGCTGATGATGTTCTTAAATTAATTGAGTATATAAAAAAAGTTGTAAAAGAAAAATATAAAATAGATTTAGAATTAGAAATAAAGGTAATAGGTGAGTAAAATGAGAAGCTTTTTTAGCTGGCTGAAAAACAGCACAAAAATTAAAAGATGGATATTTTTAATGTTGATAGGAATGGTATTAGCATGTTTTGGTTTTGCACAAATACTAGTTTCAGAAACATTACTTTTAACAGAGATTATTAAGATAATTGCAACATTTGTGGCAGGTATAACACTATTTATTGTTGGACTAGTTTTTATACAAAAAAGAACACTAGAACTTGCAGTTTTGCAAGATGCAAATAGTATAAAAGAACTTGGAGATACAAAAGACAGAGGACCTAAAATTGTTGTAATTGGTGGAGGAGTTGGATTAACTAAAATCTTAGAAGGGCTTAAAAATTATACAAATAATTTAACTGCAATTGTAACCATTTCAAGCTATGGTAATAAAAAGAAAAGAAAACCAACAACTAATATAAGAAACAGTATTATAGCTCTAGCTCAAAATAGTGAAGAAATGGCTAAATTAATGAACCTACAGGTAGGAACAGGCACATTTGGTGAAGTATATTTAAACTCAATGGAGAAAATAAGTAAAGACTTTGCAGAAGGAATTCAAAAAAGTAATAATGTTCTAGCTATGGTCGGCAAAGTTCTTCCAGCGACGTTAGATGAAATGAGAATTTGTGTTGAACTAGAAGATGGAACAGTTATAGAAGAAAAAGAAAAAATTGCAGAGATTACTGCAGATAGGGTTACCAAGATTAATAGAGTATTTATAAAACCAACCAATTGTAGAACTGCACTGGGAATTGTTGAAGCAATAAAGTCTGCGGATGCAATAGTTATAGCACCAGGTTCGCTATATACAGAAGTAATACCTAATTTATTAATAAAAAATGTTGCTAAAACAATTAGAGAAAGTAAAGCTTATAAAATCTATGTATCAAATATAATGACTGAAAATGGACATACTGATGATTATGGATTATCAGACTACATAAAGGCAATTACAGAACATGCAGGTGCAGATATTATAGATTATTGCATTTGTGATAATGGAGATATAGTACCAGAAATACTTAGAAAATACAATAAGGCAGGAGCAAGCTTAGTAGAGATTGATAAACAAAATATTAAGAAAACAAATATTATAAGAGCAGATGTATCATACATAGAAGATGAATATATTAGACATAACCCAGATTTAATTGCGAAACAAATAATAGAAATAATAGTAAATGACTTGAAATTTAAAGATAAAAATACAAATGAACAATTTGTCCTACTTAATGCAAAATTAAAAGAAGTAAAGAAAAAACTAAAGATTAAAAGAAAACCAAAACAAAAACATGAAAAAGTAATAAGAGGAAAAAGCAAATTTAGTAGCAAATATCAAGATAGAATTGAATCTATAAGAGAAAGTGAAAAAACAACAAATATGAACAAAAAAATTCATGAGAAAGCAAAAAGGATGACGGCAGAAGCAGAAAAAATGGAAAAAGAAAAATACTTAAAAGAATTAAAAAAAGAATAAGAGAGGTTAATACGAATGATATTAAATAAAAAACAATTAGATTTAAAAGATGGAATAACTAAAGAATGGATTGTAACAAATGGAATAGGTGGGTACGCATCTTCAACAATACTAGGAATTAATACAAGAAAATACCATGGGTTATTAGTAGCCCCACTTACTCCACCTGCAAGAAGACATGTAATATTATCAAAAGTAGATGAAAGCATTGAAATAGAAGGAATTAAATACAATTTATATTCAAACATATGTAAAAACTATATATCAAATGGATACAAATATCAAGAATCATTTGAAAAAGAATATATGCCAGTTTTTACATATAAAGTGAATAATGTGAAAATTACAAAGATTATATGTATGGAATATGGGAAAAATACAGTATGTGTGTTATATAAAATTCAAAATGATGGACCAAAAGCAAAATTTACTGTTACACCAATAGTAAATTTTAGAGATTTTCATACAATGAGTACTAACCATGAATTCAACATAAAACAGGATATAAAAAACAGTAAGGTAAAGCTAGTGATAGATGAATATAGTAATTATCCTGTATATTTTTATATGTTAAATGGAAATTATATAGAGCACTTTAATGATACATTTAAAAACATGTATTATTTAGAAGAAGAAAAAAGAGGTTTCTTTCCAGAAGAAAACCTTACGGTTCCTGGAAGATATGAAATAGAAATTGATGAAAATTCTCGGAAAAGAAGTAAGTTTCATATGTTCTCTTGAAGAAAATATTGAAGAGATAAATGTAAAAAAGGTAATAAATAAAGAAATAACAAGAATTAATGAATTAATGTATAAGTCTAAATTTATTGAACCAAAAGAAGATTTAACAAGAGTTTCAAAAGAAAGATTAAAAGAAATTGAAATCCTAAAATATTTTGCAATAGCAACAGATAACTTTATTGTATATAGACCAAATTTTGGTTACCATACAATAATTGCAGGGTATCCGTGGTTTTTAGACTGGGGAAGAGATGCATTAATTTCATTTGAAGGTTTGCTATTGATGCAAAAAAAATATAATTATGCAAAAGATGTTTTATTAACTTTAACTCGAGACATAAAATTTGGTCTTGTTCCAAATGGATATTCTGGATATGATAATAGACCACTATACAATAGTGTGGATAGCTCATTATTGCTATTTGAACAAGTTGAAAAATATATACAATATACTGGAGATTATGATTTTATAAAAAAGAATATATATAAGAAAATGAAATCAATAATAGAAAACTATTGTGATGGTATAGACTTAGATGATAATAACATATTTTTAGATAAAGATGGACTAATTTCTGCAGGGACAGAAAATACACAAAATACATGGATGGATGCAAAATATGGAAACCACTGTTTTACTCCAAGGAATGGGAAAGCAGTTGAGATAAACAGCTTGTGGTACAATGGTTTGAAAATAATAGAAAATTTAAGTAAAAAGTTTGGAGAAAAAGAGCAAGCTAAAAAGTATGCAGAATTAGCTGAAAAATGTAAAAAATCATTTAACGAGAAATTCTACAATGCAAAAAGAAAATGCTTGTATGATGTATTAGGAGATAACAAAATAAGACCAAATCAGCTATTTAGCATATCACTAACATATCCAGTATTAGAACCAAATTCAGAACAAGCAAAAAACATGATGGATATAGTAGAGAAAAAACTTTTAAATAAATATGGCTTGAAAACATTAGCAAAAGGCGAAAAGGGTTATGTAGATGTATATGAAGGAGATGGTTTTAGAAGAGATTCTAGCTACCACCAAGGTATAACATGGCCATGGCTATTAGGACTTTACTATAATGGCTTAAAGAATATGATAAAAGACGAAAAAGATAAAAAACAAAGAGAGATTTTAAAATTAAAACTTAAAGATTTTAAAGAAAAAACAAAAACTACATTTATTAAAGATATGATGGAAAGAGGATGTTTAGGACAAATAAATGAACTTTACGATTCAAAACAACCATATGCTCCAAAAGGAACAATAGCACAAAGCTGGAGTGTATCCGAAGTTTTTAGAATAATATATGGAAGGGACTAAAAATGAGAATATTAGGAATAGACCCAGGTTATGCAATAACAGGGTATAGCATAATAGATTATGTAGGAAACAAATTCAAATTAATAGATTCTGGAGCAGTGCTTACAAAAGCTGGAGTATCATTTCCATTAAGGCTTACAAAAATATTTGATGATATAAGTATGATAATAGATGAATACAAGCCAGATGCAATATCAGTAGAAGAGCTATTTTTCAACAATAACCAAAAAACAGCTATAAATGTTGCACAAGCAAGAGGAATAATACTAACGGTTGGGTGCAAAAAAAATGTGCCAACATATGAATATACTCCACTTCAAATAAAACAAGCAGTAGCTGGTTATGGAAGAGCAGATAAAATACAAGTACAAAAGATGGTAAAAACAATTTTAAATGTAGAAAATTTACCAAAATTAGATGATACAACAGATAGCATGGCAGCTGCAATATGCCATGCACATTCAGCAAAATTCTCACAAAAACTATAAGGAGACAAACATGACTATTGAAGAATTGGAAAAGAATTTAAGAGCAGGTAATTTAGATAGCATTTACCTTTTATATGGCGAAGAACAATATTTACTTGAACAATCAGTAAAAAAGATTAAAAAGAATTTTGGCGAGCTAGTAAATGGCATTAACTATATTCAAATGGACGAGAAAAATGTTGAAACACTTATCTCAGATATTGAAACACCAGCATTTGGATATCCTAAAAAGCTAATAATTGTAAAGAATTCAGGACTATTTAAAAAAGAAGCCAGAGGCAAAAAGAAAGATGAAAAGCAAACTAAAAAAACAACAAAAGGCACAAGCTTACAAGAAAAAATAGCAAACTATATAGAGGAAAACATTTCAAATATAAAGGAAAGTGTAGTTATAGTCTTTATAGAACAAGAAATAGGCACAAATGAACTTTCAAAAACAATACAAAACCTAGGAACAACATGTAATTTCGAAAAATTAAAACCAATTCAAATAGCAAAAAGAATAAAAGGAATAACCACAGCCTACAAAGTAAACATTGATGATAGAACACTAGATTACTTTATAGAAACATGTGGTACAAGCATGCTTACACTAATAAACGAAATTAGAAAACTGATAGAATATGCTGGAGAAAATGGAACAATAACCACAAAAGACATTGACGTATTATCAATAAAAGAACTAGATAGCGTAATATTTGACTTAACAGATAGCTTAGGAAAGAAAGACATAGCAAATGCTCTGCAAATACTAAAAGAGCTATTATATAACAAAGAACCAATACAAAAAATATTAATAACATTATATAATCACCTAAAGAAAATATACTTAACAATGCTTGCAGATGAATACAGAGTAAACGTAGCAGAAGCCCTAAACTTAAAGCCAAACCAGATGTTTCTAACAACAAAATACAAAAAACAAGCAAGCTATTTCAAAAAAGAAGAATTAAGAAATACATTGCAAGCACTAATAGACTTAGATTATAAAACAAAACAAGGACGACTTGATATAAACGTAGGATTAGAAGCAATACTCTGTATGATTTAAATAAAAAACATAAAAAACTACTTGACAAAAAAATGTAAATATTATATATTAAGTGTAGAAATTTTAAGAGAAAAACAAAGGAGGAAAAACCATGAACATAGTAGCTAAAAGCCTTGAGGCTGTACACACACACACACACACACAC
>CAZTBY010000028.1:0-10645 GCA_964612395.1 uncultured Clostridium sp.
CACATCGGCTTCGATGAGCGATTCGAGCACCTCGTCCTCCGTCAGCTCCGACGGCTCACCTTGGTCGCCCTTGTCGCCTTTCTCGCCCTTGAGCGCGGCTAACTGCTCTTCGGTGAAGTCCTCATAAGTAAACGGGTCACCCTTGTCGCCCTTTATTCCGACACCCTCGAATGTGAGAGTGCCGTCCGCTTCTGTGGCGGGGGATATCGTGAAGTCAGCCATCATAGCCACCTGCCTTTATAAGCCGCTTGATGCGGATGTTGCGCACATTGCTTGCGATTTTAGAGCCGCCCTCCGTAGTGAGAGCGAGCTGCACCTCTGCCGTCCCCTCCGACAGCTCCATCGCGTCCTCGTATGGGATAGTCACGCGAAAAGATGTGTTGTCGATGATTTCGGGGACATACTCCAAGAATGTGCCATTGCGCTGTTTCAAATAGAATTCCAACTTGCTCGCCGTGCTGAGGTCGACATTCTCGGTCGTAAACACGAGAACATTCTCCAACCGCTGTCTCATTTCCACTCGCCTCCCACATTGATTTTTGCCTGAGCTTCTTTCCAAGTGCCGCCGACATTCACGAACATCGTGGCTTCTTTCCATGTGCCGCCAATGTTGACAAACACGGTCGCGCCGAGCAGCTTTGGTGCGGTGAAGGTCAGCGTCTGCCGCGAGGATGTGCTGTTCGACCAGCCGACGATGGTCGTGACCGTTTCGCCGACGGCGGCCTCGTCGGTGTAGTAGATGGTCACCGTCTCGCCGTAGCCCGGCATCGCGATTGAGGTGTCCACCACCGCCGCCGCGCTCCCCACCTGAGCGGAGAGGTAGATGTTGTACTGCGGCGTATAACCGCTCTGCCGCTGCGTCAGCGTGAACTCGACCTTGACCGCGATGCCCTTGCCCGATGTGCGACCGATGTACTGCTTGGTCGTGATCGTGAAGTAGTTCTGCTGCCATGTCGTGCTCTTCTCCTGCTCCCAAGCCTTAACGCTTGGGGCTGTCTGTGTCCATCCCATATCACGCCTCGTACTTCAGGTAGATGTCGCCGTCATAGCCGCCGCTTGGGTCTGCCGTGCCGCTCGTGATGTATCGGTCGGCATAGCTTCCGTTGGCAATCCAAAGGTCGTTATTGCCGGCGACCTTCTGCAGGTCGAGGTGGCGGTACTTTGGGACATGGATGATGCCGTTGGTGTTAACTGTCCCCGACGAAGTGTTATAGACATTCACGCCGGTCCAAGTGAAGTCGAAGCCGTTCGCGTTCGCCGCGAACATTCTGCACTTCCAGTTCGAAGCGATATTCGGCGCGATGGTGTCGTTCAGCGTGACCGTCACATTATCCGTCCAGAGAAGTCCGTACCCCCATGCGTTGAGTACATCGGTGCTTCCCGGAACATAAATCTCATGGCCATATTTGGCCGATGCGTCCATGCTGCCCATGCTCACGATGCCGGTGCCGAGCGTTGCCGTCTGCATCGAGCTTGTTATACTCGTGATGCCCGCCGCGCCGAGGGACATGGTGCAGAACACCGCCTGGTAGTGCGTGCCGCTCGTGTTGATGTCCTGCTGCTCGAGGATGCCGAAGCCGTCCGCGGTCGAGGCGTACTCTATCTGCCACTCGGCCTGGGCGAAGCTGCTCTCGGTCGCGGCCTTCGTGAGGTCGATGTCGATGAGCACCCGCGCGTAGCCGGTGGTCGCGCCGGAGATGCTGAGGCTCTCGCCGCTCGTCTTCAGCTCGCGCGTTCCGATCAGAAGCGCGCCCGCCGCGATGGCGAGGGTCGCCGCCGAGAAGGTGATGCCGCAGCCGGTCAGGATGCAGTCCTGCAGGAGAGCGCCGTAGAGCTTGCCGTCATCCGATGGGGTGATTTTCTGATTTGCGAAGGTAATACCCGAGAGGCTCATTTATTCATCAGTCCTTTCAATTTGTCCGAAGCCGTGACCTGAAGCTCGCCGCTTCGGTAATAATATCTTGAATCCGTGGAGCGCGTGCCGATGTAGGAAATGTAGCTCGACATGATCTCGCCGTAGACATTGAAGGTGCAGGGGTCGTAGACATTGAACGCCCTGTCGCTCCAGAATTCGATCTTATGCGAGGACGAGCTTTTCGAGAACTGCTCCTCGGCCTTCGTCTGCGGGTCGTCCTTGGCGGCGACCGTCAGGGTCTCCCAGCTTCCGGAGACGCGCCGCGCGGGCGGGGAGCTGACCACTTCGCCGTCCTCCGTGAGGTACCAGTCGGCGGTCACGATGTCGTATACCGTGTTTCCGTCCTCGTCCTTCACATAGGTCACCTTTCCGGTGCTCGCGTCCGTGCTCGCGATCTGCGCGACCTTGTGGCGGGTCGTGACCTTGGCGAGGCCGCTGTCCGAGTAGGACACCGTCTCGAGCTGGCTGTGGCCGTCGTTGAACGGAACCACGCGCGCGGTCTTTGCCGTCGGCGTCAGGTTCAGCGTGAGAGTATCGGTCGTAAAGGTGAACACCGATTTTACGCCGCGCAGACGGCGCAGGAGCCGCAGATAATCCGAGAGAGCATAGAGGCCGTTGCTGTCCGCTTCCGGCTCGACGAAGGCGGTCGTGTCCGAATTGGACACCGTAAGATACGGCATGGCGTACATCTCGTCGCTCTGGTTCGTGTAGTTGGCGAGAAGCTCGGACATCGCGAACGCACCGCCAGAGCCGCTAGTCGGGGCTGTGTACGGAATCAGGCGAGAGAACGCATCCTCCGGGGCTTTGAGCGTGAGGAGCGTCCTGCCGTCCTGCGGCGTTACGCAGTCGAGCGCGTAGATGTTGCCGTCGATGACCGCCCACCCTCCTGCGAGGGAGCGGCTGATGTCGTTGCCCACGACCGTGACCGTGCCGTTCTCGGCCTCGCACGAGTCGATGCAGAGGGACGAGGAGAGCACATCGAGCGCGGCGACCGTCTTGAAGTCGGCGAACTGTTTGATATAAAGCAGCATCTCACACGCTCCTGAAGTAGTAGTTGACCGTCACGTCTGCCGAGCCGCTGATGGCGCTGTTGGCGCTGATGGACAGCGTGCAGGGTTCGGTCAATGGCACACGGAAGAACGGCTCGCCCGAGAGGTCTATCTTCGAGAGGAGGTCGGTCTGCTCGCCCGCCGCCGAGACCTTGTAGCAGTAGCTGTCGAGGTAGTCGGTGGAGAAGTAGAGCGTCTCCGATGCCGCGACCGTATCGTCGATGCGGCAGGCACCGTAGAGCTTGCCGGTGAGCTGGCCTGTCAGCGAGATCACAGGAGAAGCGCCGCCGCCCCGGAAGACGATAACCACCGATGCGGGAACATGGCCCGCATTCGGAATGGTGCCGGTCAGAGCCGAGGTCGCGTCCTCGCCGTAGAGGAGCTTGGTGTTGTAGGTCATCGTGTACCGCATCGATTTATCTTCGGTTTGTGTCGCGAGTTCAAAGTGCGTTGCCGTAGCCTTGAACCACGGAGACCGCGCGACCATCGCCAGCTCGCACGAGAGGAACTGGTTCTCGTCCAGTTCCGACTTCATGAACGAGGTGATGTCGACATGACGGTGGTACTCCTCGGTGCCGTAGGGGATGTAGATGAGCTGCAGGGCCGTCGCCGCACTGAACCAGTTCACGAATGAGCGGAAGTTCCGATATGCCGGACGGATAAAGGTGATGGTGCAGTTGATGTTGGACTGCGGCTCGTTGTCCGAGCTAACGGCGCGGAAGAAGCCTTTCTGCAAGTCGGCGTAGGTCTGGGACATAGTGATGCCAAGGCCTGTCGGGTCGGTCAGGTACGCGCCTTTCTCGCCCTGCAGCTTCCATCGGTCGCCGTCTTGGTTTTGTAAGTAGAATTTTCTCATATAGCCTCCCCGAGCGCACGGTTGACGCGATTAACAAGATAATCGACCTCGCTCTCACTAAGGGTCTGCGTGTAGACATTCAGCGTCACGCCGCCGCCCGAACCGCCCGAACGACCGGAGCGCCACTTGTCCGCTTGCCAGTCCGTGAGGACGGCTTCGTCTTTGTGAAGCATGACAGGATAGTCATCATACGGAACGCGCCACAAGCCCGAGCGAGCGCCGCCATTGCCTCCACCTGTACTGTCGTGCTTGGTGACAGTGACATCGGCGTTCAGGTTTCCGAACAGGCCGTCCCAGATGCCCTTGAACCATGTCTTCAGGCCTTCCCATGCGTCCTCGATGCCCTGCTTGATTTGTTCAACTGCATCCTTGCCGATGTTCTTGATGTCGTCCCACTTCTCGGAGAAGCCTTCCACAAGGCTCTCAATCAGTTCGGGGATAGCCGCCACCAGTTCGGGGATGTTCTCGATGAGTCCCGCGACCAATTGCAGAATCAATTCGAGACCGGATGCCACGAGGAGCGGCGCGTTGTCCACGAGCGCCTGCAGGATCTCGGTGATCATCGTGACCGCTGCGGGGATAAGCTCCGGCAGGGATGCCGTGATGCCCTGGATGAGCGTGTTGAGAACTTCGAGACCGGCTGAGAGCAGGTCGGGCAGATTCTCGATGATGAAGCCGAGCAGGCCTGTGATGATCTCGGACGCCGCTGTGGCGATGGTCGGCACCGCCTCGATGAGCGCATCGGTCAGGGTCTGCAGGATCTCGCCCGCCGAGCTGAGAAGATCGGGGAGCGCCGTGCTCAGGCCGCTGATGAGCGACTTGATGATCTCGCCTGCCATCTTCACATACTCGGGCAGCTTCTGCGAGATGAGCTGTGCGCCCTTCGAGACATACTCGCCGATCACTTCGCCCATCTTCGAGGTGTCGCCCTCGGTCGCCGACATGGCCTCGGAGAACTCGTTGAGGTACGCCGTGCCGTCGGCAGTGAGCGATTCGAGCATCGGGAGCAGGATGGAGCCGAGCGCCGCCTTGGCGCTTCCGGTCGCTGTTTCGAGGCCTGTCAGGTTGGTCGCTAAGGTCGCGTAGTTGTCGTAAAGCGGCTTGCCGTCTTCGCCCTGAGCGTTTGCCGCTTCGACAGCCCATTCGGTCAGGGTCTTGAAGCCCACCGCGGCTCCTGCCGCCGCTGTACCGAGTGCGGTGACCGCTGCAATGCCGCCCGCCTTCGCCATGCTGCCGACCGCGCTGACCGCGCCCTTGGCCACGCTGGAGAAGGTCTGCAGGCCCGCCGATGCGGCACCCTCGGCCACTTCGCCCACTTTCTTCAGGATTTTGTGGAAAGTGTTCGAGGCTTCCTCGGCCTCGTCCATGGCCTCGGCGGCTTCTTCCAGAGACTTCTTCGTCTTGATCATCTGCGCGGTCGCGCTGTTCAATTGCTGTTTGAGCTTCTGCGCGGCGGCGCTGTCTTTGCCGTAGGCCTTCTCGGTCGCTTCAAGCTGCTGCTTGAGCAGATTGACCTTTTGGCTCTCCTGCTCGTACTGCTTGGCTATCACTTCGTGCCGTGCAGTCAATGCCGCGAGCGAGGAGTCGTTCTTGTCGTATTCGGCAGACACAACGGCCATCTCCGAGCGCGTGGTCTTCAAGGCGCTGTTTACGGCCTTCATCTGGTCGTTAAACTCTTTCTCGCCTTGGAGCTTCAGTTCGGTATCAATGGATCTTGTTGCCAATCTTAGTCATCTCCCTCCGCCCACGCGGGCGCGGTATTTTTCTCCTTCGGCGTTACGACCGCCAGCATATCGAAGAACTCGCCGGGCGTGAGGAGGAGCACGTCGGCGGGTCTCAGTCCGAGGGCTTTTGCTCCGACGGCGAGCCACCTCGCCCGAACAGCCCCCGGAGCTTCTTTTTTTTTAAGTGTTCCTCTTCCTCGCGTTCTCGGAGCACGAGGTTGACTTCCTGATCTTCGTCCTCGACCACTTCGCGGCTGAAGCCGAGACGGAGCGCCTCGCGGATCGCTTCGCGGACATTGAGCGCATCCACCGGAGAGGCCGTGCGGAAGAGGATATCGGCATCCAGTATTTCGCCCTTGTCCCTGCCGAGCGCTCGGCGCTGAAGCTCGCCCTGTTCGGAGAGCATCGCCGCGATGCGGCAGGCGGTCTCCCATCCCATTGCGGAAGGCTCCATGCAGCCGGTCTGCGCGAAGATGTCGCCGGTGCCGTACTCGTCGTATATCGTAAACAGTGCGCAAGCCGTAGCCGCGAGCGTGTACTCCTGACCACGGTATTTGAATTTTACACTTCGCATTTTAATCTCCTAATAAAAAGACGGACGAAGCCACGAAGCCTCGTCCGTGCGCTTCACATTAAGAAGCAGTGCCGAACTGTGTCTTGATCCAGCTCAGAGCGTTCGCCTCTGCGCCGTCGCCGCTGAACTCCTTTCGGACGCGCCACGAGCCGAGGTTGTCGGCAGAGCACGCGAAGGAGATCGCGTTATTCTGAACGGTAATGGATTCGCTGCGGGTGGAGCTGTCGGTCTTCTCGGAGGAGGAGAGAGCCGCCACGCGCCGCAGGAAGGTCGCGCGGTAGACGATGGTCTTGTCCGCGAGCAGCACCGGCTCGATGAAGCCGTAGCCGCCGTAGGGAGCGTGGTCGTCCTTGCCGCTGTCCTCGCCATCGGTCTCGGAGTAGGTGTGCCCGAAGATGGTCGAGTTCAATTCGAGGTCGGAGAGCGTGGTCTCGACATCGAGCTGCGCGGAGACGAAGCTCTCATCGCGGAGCTGCTCGACATCGTCGCCGTAGATGCTGAGGCTCGCCGTGGTGATGGCGAGCGTGCCCTTGATGGCCGTGCCGAGTTCGACGATCGTGTCGTAGGTCGGATGCGCGGCATCGGGCTGTGTTTTGATGGGTGCCCACAGCGCCTTGCGGATACCGATGGGCACTTTCACAGTTTTGGTTGCCATGTTTCAATCCCCTTTCAAAGGTTGAGAGATTTCAGATATTCGTCCCAGACGGCGGCCTCGGCTTCGGTCACGCTGTCGGCGGCCTCCTCGTTGGCGGTCTCCATCCAGTGCGTCGCGTCCATGCGCGGCGTGCCGTATTCCAGAACGTAGGCGACCTCGGCGTTGGTCTTTTTGTAACCGCCGCGCTTGGTCTTGCGGATGCCGCGGTACTCGCTCGCACGGTTTCCCTGCGGGCTGACTTGGACGATGGGCGTGTCGCCCTTCTTGCGCTTGGCCTTAATGCTGTCGCTGAGCTGACCGTTTCCGAAAAGGCTTTCGATTTTGTCGCGCCACTTCTCGATCAGAACCTGAGCGCCCGCCTCGAGCATCCCGAACTTGGTGTCCTCGGGCGCGTTGGCCATCTGCTCAAGCGAGGCACTGATTTCGTTCAGGCCGTTCATGGAGAACTTCGCCATCAAATCAACTCCAGCTGCAGAATCGTCCGAATCGCCGCCCAGTCATCGTCGTAGCTCTTCCACGCCTCGACCGAGTACGGAAGCCTTGCTTCACGCAAAACCCCGCACACATCGTCTGAGAGCGTATCCGAGATATCCTGCGTGAGGATATCGAGCTGCGCCTTCTGGATGTCGAGCACGTTCGCGTCATCGCCGTAGAAGCTGCGGCCCGCGTAGGTGTGTGCCACGATGCATCGGGTCACGCCCTGCGGCGCGGCGTACTCATACGAGTCCGTGCAGACGGTCTTGAGAAGCTCGAGGAGCTTGTCCATCGTCATGTCGTCACCGCCTTGCAGATTTCAAACCGCTCGTCCATGCGGCGGAGCGAGAGACGGGTGACGGGGTTGCCGTCCTCGTCGTACTCGTACTGCGCCTGCTCGATGCGCATCGGCGAACTATCGGCGACCGATGCATACATTCCGGTCTCGATCGCGCGCCCGAACGGCACCACGACCATGCGGTCGATTTGAGAGCCGGTCTGCACGCTGTCCCAGAACCGTGCGGCGTAGACGGTCTCCTCCCGCCCGAGATGCCGCGACACGAGCGTCAGCTTCTTTTGGAGCGGCGTTCCGGAGGATAGCTCGTATATTCTGATTTCCTTGTCGAAAACCGTCATACGATGCCCTCCATCGCGTTAGCGGGGCTTTGGACGATGCGGTTGTTGAGAGCATATCGGAGGTAGGTCGGCATCGGAGCATCGCTCGCGCGCTGTCTGTAAGTCCAGGCGGCATATGCCGAGAGGAGGATGTTGTCGGCGGTCTCCGAGAGGTCGAGCGCAATGCCCTTCGCGCCGAGGTCGGTCACGGCGGCGGCGAGCTTCGCCTCGAGCAGCGTCTTGACTTCGCTCGGGATGTCCGTCCCGACATAGCCGAGGTCGGCGAGCATCAGGTTGTAGGCAGTCGTGGTGTCGGCCATCACGCCGCCCCCTTTCGTGTGAGATGCGAGGCGGGAGAACCCCGCCCCGCGCTTAGGTCAATCAGGAGGACTTCTTCGCGTTGACTACCACGAAGCCGCCCTGAGCGGTGACATCGACATCGCCGGTCACTTCGCCGCGAACGGTCAGGAGGCCTTCGGCGAACTTGTAGCCGTCGTTGACTTCCACATCGAAGCCGCCCCAGAGGGCCAGCTCGGCGGCCTGCGGGTTGCCGTAGAACATCGTGGCCTTGGCCGTGGTGGTCAGGGTGGCGGTGCTCAGAGCGGTCACATCGCTGCACAGGCAGTAGCGGCAGGAGAGGCCGTTGTTGTCGCGGATGACGCCGGTGCTCGGAGTGCCCGCATCGGGGATGATGCTGTAAACCGGCAGATACTCGTTCGTGCCGCGGACAGCAGCGAACGCCTTGAGGTCGGCCTTGTTCAGGAACAGAACGGCCTCACCGTCCACGCCCTCATCGCCGCCGTAGGCGAGGATGATGTTGCTGAGGAGGTTCGCGTCGAAGGCGGCAGCGCCGGAAGCGGCGGTGATCTCATACTTATCGTTGAGGGACGAGCCGATGATCGCGGTCGCGGCGGCGTTGGTCAGCTTCTTGCGCAGAGCGCGGCGGGCGCTCTCGTAGACCTTATCCTCGTAGGTCAGCGGGGACTGCTTGCGGATCTCCTTGGAGACATACGCGAGCGTGCCGTAGTTGGCGGGGGAGAAGGTGACCTCGGCGAAGGTCGGCTCGCTCTCGGTGGGAGCGTTGCCCTCGGTGATGGCGGCGGCGGAAGCGTCCGTCTTCATGACGGCGACCTTGTAGGCGGCCATGCCGGTGCAGTCGGTGATCTTGATGAGGTCGATAAGAGCGGAGGGGCCTGCAATGGGGTTGTTGATGCCGCCGACGCCGGTCGGGCCGACAACACCCGCGGAGGTGCTGAGAACGGCAGAGCGGAGGAACTTGCGGACATCCTTGACCGTGGTCTTGCCGGAGCGCTGGAAGGCGGCTGCGGCGTTGCTGCGGGTCGCGTAGTTCACGGAGCTGCGGCGGCGGGAGCGCTCTTCCTCTTCGGCGGCTTCCTCGGTGCCGGTCACTTCGGCCTGAGCGGCTTCGGCTTCCTCGATCTCGGCGATGACGGCGTTCAGCTCGTCAACGACCTTTTTCAGCTCGTCCTTGGTGGAGGCCTGATTGGTCTCGAGTTCCTCGACGGCGGCTTCGATTTCGGAGGTGTCCTCCTCGGTCGCGTCGGCGATGGCCTGAGCCAGCTCGCCCTCGCGCTTCTTGAATCCGTCGAGCTTGGAGCGGAGGTCGGCCTCGCGCTTCTCGAGCGTGGTCTGTTTCTTTCTGAGCATGATTACTTTGAGCATTTTGAGATCCTCTCTTTCATTTTCTGTTTCCATGCGTCGAGCCGTCTTTCGCGGCGCGCAGGGGTGTCGGCTCGCGCCGATACACTGGTTTCTTCGTATGCGGGGAATGTCACAACAGAGACTTCGTAGAGGACTACCTTTCGGATCAGCCAGAGCTCGGAGCCGTCCGGATTGACGATGTAGTCTTCTTGCGTAATATCAAAACCAAAGCTGCACTGGCTGACGTCACCCCGCTGGACGCGGGCGTAGAGGTTCATGGCTTCAGTATCGGCAGGATTGATTTTAATAACACCGTAAAGGCCTCGCTCGTCCTCGGTGAGAGTGAGCGTGCCTGCAGTCGTGCGGCCGAGCACGATGCGCGTGTCGTGGTCGCACAGGGCGCGGATGTCGCCGCCGAGCGTCTCGGAGAATGCTCCGGGCGCTACCTGTTCGACAGCTCCGTCCCAGATGGGATAGTCGGAATTGAACACGGCGAAGTAGCCTTCGATGATGGGTTCGCCGGTCTCAAGAGTGCGAGTCGTGAATTTACTCGCCTGGCTTCTGATCTGATGCTCAGACCGATTCTGTGTCGGGTTCTGTTTGGGCATCTTCATCATCTCCATTCAGTTTCTTTTGGTCGCCTATCTTGTCGGCGGGGATGTAGTTCTCGAGCATGACGAGCTGGTCAAGATTGTCCTTCGGCGGGAGGCCTATCCAGTCGCGAACCTCGTTGCCGGTCATCAGGCCTGCGGTGTATTCGCTGTTGCCGATGCTCGCGAGGTCTTTCAAGTCGTAGGCGTAAAGGCTCCGGGCGTTGAATCGGAAGTAGCGCTCCGTGCTGTAAAGCAGCTTCTTTGTCAGCTCCTGTTCAATGACCTGAGCGAGAGGCCGAAGCACCGTGCTCACGAAAACGTTAAACTCGTCACGAGAGAATGAACCGACGCCGAGCAGGAAGCCCGGCACGCCGAATATGGCGGCAACGCTTTTCCGGTCGAGCTCCACGCCGTCCTTGATGGCGAGGTCGGTCAGCGAGAGCGGCTTGATGCTGTTCACGTTCATGATGTCAGCGGGGAGCACCACAGGCTCGTCGGGGTTGGCTCTCTTCCAGAATTTCTCTAAGA
>CAZTBY010000028.1:10745-12414 GCA_964612395.1 uncultured Clostridium sp.
ACCACAGGCTCGTCGGGGTTGGCTCTCTTCCAGAATTTCTCTAAGAACTCGGAGCGAAGCCCCTCATCGGCGAGGTCTGCGTCGGCATTCACCGAGATGATGACCGGCGGCTTGTACTCGCTCGACATCATCGCCGTCTTGGTGGTCTGCGTTGCCATGATGGAGTCCACCACGGAGGAGAGCTGCACCCTCGGCGCGCAGCCGAGCCACGGCTTCCGCACATCGGGCCGCAGACGGAAGTGGAGCACTTCGTCCGGCTCGAACGCCATGCCGTTGTAAACCACCTCGTAGGCGGTGCCGTCCGGTCTCTTCTGCGCTACCGCGTCCGGCATCGGCACGAGGTCGAGCAGGAGGCCTCCCTGCGTGACCGGCAGGACGAAGGCGTTGCCCTCGAGGAGCATGGTCTGCACGATCCAGTTCACCCAGGTCTGCCGCGTGGTCTGCGAGTAGGGGTCGATGTCGACCTTTCTCGCAAGAGCATCACGGACGCGAACATCGCCTTTCGGCGTGTTCTGCATGAGATGGATGGTCATGCTTCCGATCATGTCGGCTATACGCCAAATCGCCGCCGCCACCTCGGGCGCGTCGATCATGGCGTGGTAGCCGCTCGGACAGATTACCCCCGGAGTGCGCGGCGTGAGACCGATAACGGCAGAGCGTTTCTGCTTTTTGTTAAACAGTCCCGTATGAATCAGCCCCTTTCCTTTTTGGACAGCCACCGCGCCGTAGCGGCACTCTTGTCCGTGTCTATAAGCATTCGGATTGTCGCGAAGACGGACGCATCAAAGATGTCGATGCGGCTCGTCGGATTGATTTTCTCATACTGGACGGCATCGTCCACTTTCTCCTGCGCGCGGACATTCGAGACGCAGTATTCAAACGGTTCGGCGTGGAAGTAGTATAGACAGCCGATTTTGGCCTTGTGCTCGATGTAGCGGAAGCCCTCGCTCTTCTGGAGGTAGAGCTGCGGCTGGTCGACCACCGAGAAGCCTGCGTTCTTCATCGCGGTGTAGTACTTGCGCGCAAATTTCCGGTCGTGCCCGACCTTTTTGATGTGCCAGCCTTGGCACTTCCACGCGAGGAACTGCTGCACCGGCAGCGTCGGGTCGATGCTCGGTTCGTTCGGCATATCGAGCCACCCATCACTGTGCCAGCCGAACAGCGGGATGTTGTCTTGGTCGGCCTTCTCGGCGGCGGCGGTGATCGGGAACCATGCGTGCGGCAGAATGACGAGCACGTCCTCCGTCGGCGTCCAGTCCTCCGAGGCCAGCGCCTTCGCGGGGATCTCGCCCACGAGCGCGGCGGCAGTGAGGTCGTGCAGCTTTGAGAGGTCGGCGCCGCCGTAGGCCGCCTTGATGAGCTTCGCGGCTTCGGCTTGCGTGAGGTTGTAGTGCTGGTCGCTTCGCCTGAACTCCTCCACATCGAACCACGCCTTGAACGAGCTGACGAAGATGTTCAGCGATCGCGTGAGAAATTCTTTCCGAAGCGCGGGATTGTGTTCGGCCTGCAGCGAAGCGGCGAGCATATCGTCGGGGCGTATGGTCACGCCGTAGGACGGATTGGCCGCCCGATGCACGGCGGGGTTCGTGAAGTCCACTTCGCCGTCTGCGCTCCTCGGTGCTTCTGCCATGAAGCAAAACATTCGGTCGGCGTCCACGCCTGTGATGAC
>CAZTBY010000029.1:0-7096 GCA_964612395.1 uncultured Clostridium sp.
AGAATTAAGAAAACAATTGAAATATCCACCATTTTGCGATATAATAGTGTTTGGAATAAATTCAACAGATAAAATAGAAATTCAAAAGGCATCAGGGAAACTATATAAAATATTAAAAAGATATATAGGAGACCAAATGCAAATAATGCCACCACTACCAGCACCAATAGATAGAATAAAATATAGGTACAGGTGGAGAATAATTGCAAAATGCAAATTAAGTAGTAAAATAATAAATACTATAAATCTAGCAATGGAGGAATACTATAAGCAGAAATTCAAAAAAACAAGAGTTATTGTAGATGTAAATCCAAACAATATGTCTTAAAAGAAGGGAGAAAACAATGGCGATTAGAACAATTAGAACAGAAGGAGACGAAATATTAAGAAAAAAATCTAAAAAAGTTGAAGTAATTGATGAAAAAATAATAGAACTAATTCAAGATATGATAGAAACTCTTCATAAATATGATGGAGTTGGACTAGCAGCTGTGCAAGTTGGAATATTAAAGCAAATAGTAATAATACAAGAAGCAGAAGATGCACCAATACTTGTAATAATCAACCCAGAAATAATTTCACAAAGTGGAACACAAGTTGTTGAAGAAGGGTGTCTAAGTTTCCCAAATAAATTTGCTAAAATTGAAAGACCAGAAAAAATAAAAGTAAGAGCATTAAACGAAAAAGGAAAGAAAATAGAAATAACAGGAAAAGGTCTTTTAGCACAAGCTTTAAGCCACGAAATAGACCATTTAAATGGAGAAGTTTTTATAGATAAAATAATACCAGGAACATTAGAAATAATAAAACCAGAGAAATAAGAGGAGATAAAAAATGCTAGATATAGTTTTTATGGGAACTCCGGATTTTGCAAAAGAATCATTGGAGGCAATATATAATGCAGGGCATAACATAATTGCAGTAATAACAAATCCTGATAGACCAAAGGGAAGAGGAATGAAAATGATAGCCTCTCCAGTAAAAGAATTTGCAATAGAAAAAAATATACCAGTACTTCAACCGGAAAAAGTAATAGAAATAAAAGATACATTAGAACAAATAAACCCAGATTTATTTTGTGTTGTAGCTTATGGGAAAATTTTACCACAAGATATTTTGGATATTCCTAAAAAAGGTTCAATAAATGTACATGGCTCATTGTTACCACAATATAGAGGAGCAGCACCAATACAATGGGCAGTTTTAAATGGAGATAAAAAAACAGGAATAACAACAATGTATATGAATGCAGGAATGGATACAGGTGATATGATTTTACAAGAAGAAGTTCAAATTGGAGAAGATGAAACAACAGGAGAACTATGGAATAGGTTATCTAAAATAGGTGCAAAATTATTAGTAGAAACAGTAGATAAAATAGAAAAAGGAACAGCACCACAAATACCTCAAAGTAATGAATTTACAATGGCACCAATGTTAAACAAAGAAATGGCAAGGATAGACTGGATAAACAAAAATTCAAAAGAAATTAAAAACTTAGTAAGAGGCTTAAACCCAATAATGGGAGCATATACAACATATAATGGCAAAAAGATAAAAATATGGAGAGCTAGAAGTATAGAACTAGATGAGTTTATAGAAAAACATCCAGAATTTGGAGATTATAAAATTAGTTTAAACAACATGGAAGGTGGAGCAGTAATATATTCAGATATTAAGCAAGGATTATATGTGAAAGCAAAGACAGGAATTGTCATTGTACAAGAAGTACAAGCTGAAAATGCAAAAAAAATGCCTATACAAGATTTTTTAAGAGGAAATTTAATTCAAACAGGAGAAGTATTTGAATAATTATGGATGAAACATGTGAAATAATAGTAAAAAAATTAAAAAAACAAAATAGAACAATAGCATTCATGGAATCATGCACAGGAGGGTATTTAGCAAACTGTATAACAAATATATCAGGAGCATCAAATGTAATAAATGTAAGTTTAGTAACATACTCAAATGAATATAAAATGAAATTTGGTGTTGACAAGAATACTATTGAAAAGCATACTGTATATAGTGCAGAAACATCTATAGAAATGGCAAAGAAAGTTTCAGAATTTGCAAACAGTAATATAGGTGTAGGCATAACTGGAGAACTTGGAAATACAATAAACAGAGAACCCAAAGTATATTACTCAATATATATAAAGGAATTAGATGAATATATAAATAAAGTTGTAACACCAACGAGTAAAGATAGAAAAAACATGAAAAAAGAAGTTGCAGAAAGCGTTTTAGAAGATATTAGGAGGAATCTAAATTGAGTTTTATAAACACAAAATTAGAAGAATTTAATAATAGTATTGCAGAAAAAAGAGTTGCTATAATTGGTCTTGGAGTAAGCAATGAACCACTTATTGATTATATGCAAGAAAGAAAAGCTAAATTAGCAGTTTTTGATAAAAGAAATCAGGAAGAAATAGACCAACAAATTTTTAATAAAATAGAAAAATATAAAATAGAAAGATATTTTGGCGAAGATTACTTGTCAAACTTAAAAGATTTTGATATAATATTTAAATCACCATCATGTAGAGTGGATTTACCTGAAATAGAAGCAGAAGTAAAAAGAGGTGCATATCTTACTTCTGAAATAGAGTTAGTGCTGGAATTTGCACCATGCAAAACAATTGCAGTAACAGGCAGTGATGGAAAAACAACTACAACATCATTAATATATGAAATATTAAAAGAAAAGTATAACTGTTATCTTGGTGGAAATATAGGATATCCACTTTTTACAAAAATAAGAGAAATGGAACCAGAAGATATAGTAGTTCTTGAACTTAGTAGTTTTCAATTAATGACAATGAAAGAAAGTCCAGATATTGCAGTTGTAACAAATGTTACTCCAAATCATTTAGATATACATAAGTCTTATGAAGAATACATTGAAGCAAAGGCAAACATATTTAAAAATCAAACTGAAAAGAGCAATCTAGTACTAAATTATGATAATGAAATTACTAGAAGTTTTGCAAAAAGAGTAAAATCAAAAGTTGAGTTCTTTAGTAGTAAAGAAAAGCTTGAAAATGGTGTAATTTATGATGATGGAATAATTAAGGTTGCCGAAAATGGACTAAGAAGGCATATTATAAAATTAAAAGATACCAATTTAAGGGGAGTACATAACGCAGAAAATATTTGTGCAGCAATTGCAGCAACGATGAATCTAGTTGATGTTGAAACCCAAGAAAAAGCAATAAAAGAATTTAAAGGTGTAAAACATAGATTAGAATTCGTAAAAGAAATAAATGGAGCAAAGTGGTATAATGATTCAATTGCATCAAGCCCAACAAGAACAATTGCAGGACTTAATTCATTTGATGAAGATATAGTATTAATTACAGGAGGATATGATAAACACTTAGATTATGAGCCAATTGCTAAGCCAATTTTAAGTAAAGTAAAAACATTAATTTTAATGGGGCAAACAGCAGAAAAAATATTTGGAGCTGTAAAGAAAGAAAATGAAAAAGAAAACAAAAAAATAGAAATATACAAAGTAAATAGTTTAGAAGAAGCTATAAACAAAGCAAAAGAAAAATCAAAGTCAAATCAAGTGGTGTTATTTTCACCAGCAAGTGCAAGTTTTGATATGTTCAAAAACTTTGAAGAAAGAGGAAACAAATTTAAAGAACTAGTGAAAAAATTATAAGGAGGGATCTAAAATGGTAATTGATTCAAGTGGAAATATGTTTGAAGAGAGAAGAAAAAAAGAAAGAAGAACGGGTGAAGATAGAAGAAAAGAGAATGATTTAGTTACAGAAGACAAGAGAAAATCAGACAGAAGAAAAGCAGAGAGAAGAAAAAAACAAAACACATATAAAACATAAAATAGGGCATGAAAAATGCTCTAAAATATCTCGATGTGGCGGAAATGGCAGACGCACACGACTCAAAATCGTGCGGGAAACCATGTGGGTTCGAGTCCCACCATCGGGACCAGAATAAAAGTAAAAAAATCAATAATTTTTTGAAAAAAATAAAAAAATTTCAAAAAACTATTGATTTTTTTGTTTTTATAGTATACAATGGTAACGAAGTGGAGGAAAGTGGAGAAAAGTGGAATACTAAAAGTGAGGTGAAAAGTTTTGCTAATAGGCGAATATGAACATTCAATTGATACAAAAGGTAGATTAATAATGCCAGCCAAATTAAAGGAAGATATTGGCGATAATTTTGTAATCACAAAAGGTTTAGACGGATGTTTATTTGTATATTCAAAAAAAGAATGGCAAAACTTTGAGGAGAAATTAAGAACATTTCCACTTACTAACAAAGATGCCAGAGCATTAATGAGATTTTTCCTAGCAGGTGCAATGGAATGTGAAATAGATAAACAAGGAAGATTTCTTATAGCAGGAAACTTAAGAGAATTTGCAGGGCTAGAAAAAGAAGTAGTAATTATAGGAGTTCTAAATAAAATAGAAATTTGGAGCAAGCAAAAATGGCAAGAATACAGCGAAAAAGAAAACAACGAAGCAGATGATATTGCGGAAAAAATGGCAAATTTAGATTTAGGTATATAACTTGCAAAAGTTTATATAAAAAGCAAAAGAAAAAAATTAATAAACAAATGAATTTTTAAAACGAAAGATTTCAAAAAACAAAAGAATTGTAAATAAACAAAGAAAAACAAAAGACGTTTTTAAAATAAAAAAAACGAACACATATTAAACTGAAATTAACAAAGGATGATAATAAATACAAATGAAAAATTAAAACTAAACAAAAGATGTTTTTAAAATTAAAACTAATGATGAATATTTAAAATAAAGCAAAAGAAAAATCTTAAATAAAACAAAAGATAAAATTTTTAAATAAAACTAATGATTTAATAATTCACGAAAGTAACCTATATAAACCAAAGATTATAATAAACGATAGACAGCAGTTGGTATTTACTTTTGCCAACTGCTAAAATGTTATATAGGAAAAAATCGTTGGATTTTTGTGCTTAAAATTTAAAAATTGAGGTTAGAGTATAAATGAAAGAATTTGAACATATTCCTGTATTGCTAAATGAATGCATTGAGGGTTTAAATATTAAAGAAAATGGAATATATGTAGATGGAACTTTAGGTGGAGCAGGGCATAGCTTCGAAATAGCAACAAACCTAAAAAACACAGGAACATTAATTGGAATTGATAGAGACGAAGAAGCAATAAAAAAAGCAAAAGACACTTTGAGAAACTTTAAAAATGTAATATATGTTCAAGATAATCATGATAATATAAAGGAAATACTAGAAAGGCTAAACATAGAAAAAGTTGATGGAATTCTGTTAGATTTAGGAGTTTCATCATATCAAATAGATGAGGAAACAAGGGGGTTTAGCTATATAAAAAACAGCCCATTAGATATGAGAATGGATAAAACACAAAAACTTACAGCTAAAGAAGTTATAAACACATATACAGAACAGAATTTAGCAGATATCATTTATAAATATGGAGAAGAAAAGTTCTCAAAGCAAATAGCTAGAAAAATTTGTGAACATAGAAAAAACAAAGAAATAGAAACAACAATGGAACTTGTACAAATAATTGAAAAGTGTGTTCCAAAGCAAAACCACGGACACCCTGCAAAACGAACATTTCAAGCAATAAGAATTGAAGTAAACAATGAAATAGAACCACTATATAACACGGTGGTAAATGCAATAGATTCATTAAAATCAGGTGGTAGGTTATGCATTATAACGTTTCACTCACTAGAAGATAGAGCTGTAAAAGACGCATATAAAGATAGTATTGGAAAATGTACTTGTCCACCAGATTTACCATATTGTGTATGCGGCAACAAAAGTAAAGGAAAGGTTATAACAAGGAAACCAATATTGCCAACAGAAGATGAAATGAATATAAATAGTAGAAGCAAAAGTGCAAAACTAAGAATTTTTGAAAAAAATTAAAGGAGGTGCAAAAGATGGCTAGAAGTAATTATGGTAAATATGAATATGAAACAAGTCCACGAAAACTTGAGCCTTATTATGCACCTAAAAAGAAGATTACTGAAATAAAAAAAGAAACAAAGCAAGAAAACAAAAAAAAACAAAAAGCAGAAAATAAGCTAAAAGCAAAGGCTGTAATGTACTTATTTGTAATACTTGGTGTATTTTTTGCAATAACATACAGAAATGCAAAAATAGATGAAAACTTTGATAAAGTACAAGATTTAAAATCAGAATTAGCTGCAATCGAAAAAGAGAGTGCACAACTTGAAGCATCAATAGAAAGTAGCTTAAATCTTACAAACCTAGAACAACAAGCAAGAACATTACTTGGAATGCAAAAATTAACAAATAAGCAAACAGAATATGTAACACTTCCAAAAACAGATTATATAGAAGTTGCATCAGAGCAAGTACATTTAGAGGAAAATAAAGGAATAATTCAAACCATAGGAGAGTATATTTCTAAACTATTTAAATAAGTTATAATAAACATCTTTTTTGAATAAAATCAAAAGGGGTGTTTTTTATGTGGTTTTCAGATGTTGGAAGAAAAAGAAGATTAAGAAATATGCTTTTTTTAATATTTGTATTTCAAATAGCTTTAATGGTAAGAATAGGTTTTATACAATTTGTACAAGGAACAGAACTTCAAGCAATGGCATATAGCCAACAAACCCTAAATAGAAGTATAAATCCTAAAAGGGGCAGAATATTAGATAGAACAGGAAAGGTAGAGTTAGCAGTAAGTGCAAGCACAGAAACAGTTTCAGTAAACCCAACAAATATACCAAGTGAAAAAAAGGAAAAACTTGCAGAAATTATGGCAAATATTTTTGATTTAGATTATGAAACTATTCTAAAAAGGCTTAAAAGAAGGACATCGATAGAAATAATAACAAAAAAGGTTGATAAAGAAAAAACAGATAAATTAAGAGTATGGCTAGCTGAAAACAACATAACAACTGGAGTAAACATAGATGAAGATACAAAAAGATATTATCCATTTAGTACACTTGCATCAAATATAATTGGCTTTACAGGAAGCGATAATCAAGGATTAGAGGGAATTGAAAGCTATTATGATAAAACATTAAGTGGTACTCAAGGTAAAATTTTAAAAC